>CAYFSO010000038.1:0-24722 GCA_964345775.1 uncultured Leptospiraceae bacterium
GCACCCCCCCTACTCTTCCCCAGACCCTCCTGTCCGGCCAAACTCCTTCATCAGTCCATCAGACAGTTCCTTTAGCGCGTCAGCGTTTTCCCGCAGCACATCGGTGTTCTGCGCGTTCTGCTGTACTGCCCTGTTGGTCTGCTCAATGGACTGCATAATGTCTTCCATCGCCTTTTCCTGCTCATTCATGGATATTTCTATCTGCTCGGATTTCTGTTTCACCACTTCGGTCTTGCTGTTCATCTCGTCCTTTATTGATTCCAGTGACTGGATCTCGTTAAACGCCATGGTTGACTGTTCCTGCAGGCGGTTTATGCTCTCAAGCAGCCTGGAGATGAACTGTATCATGTCCGCAATGGTAAGGCTTGCCCTTTCCACGTCATCACTGTTCTTGCCAATTATTTCTGCGATCTGCTTCAGCTCCTGCGAGGAATTGTCAGAGAGCTTGCCTATCTCCTCTGCCACCACGGCAAATCCCTTGCCGAAATCCCCTGCCCTTGCAGCTTCAATGGTTGCATTCAATGACAGCAGGTTTATCTGGTCAAAGAACTGCTCAATTATTTCCACAACCTTCAATATCTCGCCGGAGTTTTCAGAGATCTTTTTGTTGATCTCGTCCAGGGAGGCAGAAGCACTTTCACCACTCTTCGTCAAGTCAATCAGAGAACTGAACTGCTCGGCCAGCCTGCTTCCATACGTGTTCATCATTTCCACCGAAGAGGTCATGCGTTCAATACTTGTCACCAGGTCGTGTATGGACTCGTTCTGTTCCTTGGTGGCATATCCCACGCTTATGGCATTGGCGGATATCTCTTCCATGGTTGAAGAAAGTTCTTCAACAGTTGCTGCCTGTGACTGCGCGTTGTCCGAGAACTGTTTAATAACCTGCTGGTTATTATTAATTGATTCATCCAGTTTCCCTGTTGTATCCCGTATGGTACCCATGAGGGATTGTATTCGCTTCACCTGTTCCCTGTTCTTATCTACCTCTGACTCGGCCCGGCCAATGGCAGCGTTGAGAAACCGTTCCACGGCCATGCTGATGGCAAATACCATCAGAAGGGTAACGGAACCGTCAACCATGGTGGTCCTGGCCGTTTCGGCGAAAACACCTTCCACAGCAGGCATGGCAATGACAAAATAATAGTATACATGTGCCACAACAAAAGCCGTTATGATAAGAGAGGACAGGAAATATGAACAGAACAGCGTGGCAAAGGCGGTATCAACGAACATGAAATACCCCATGGATACACCCGAAAGATGAACAGGCCGTACCATGAAACCGGCAATGGCGATTATACACGAGAAAATTGCCATTACATTGGCACCCATTACAACCCTGCCGCTTCTCACCAGCAGAATACTGGTAACGGCCACAATGATTACAGGTACGGAAGGCTTTATGATCTGCATGAACCGTTCGTGGCTGGTTGACAACGCAGAAAAGGACAATACCAGCATCAAAAGGATAAAAATACTGTCCATCACATACAAAAACTGTCCTTTTTTATATAAAACAAAGTTACTCTTATCAACATGCCTGAGGAAAAAAGAATTAATTCTTGAGAAGAACGCTCGCATTCTGCACCCCGGGAAACTACTGCTATTTTAAATCCAAAAAGCCATATGTATAACAAAAGTATATATTAATTACAAAAATAATACTAAAATTTTTAAAGTATTTTTACAAATTGTTTACTTATTTCAAGAAGGGACCTGATTGCGTTCCACGTGCAGATCGACCAGCACGCAACTCATCACATGATAGACAACGGCATTGAATATCCACATTGGAAATGCGATGTAGTCGATGAACCTGAAGGCAGACTGTTCCCACAGAAAAAGGTATTCCCCGGTAAGGGCAAGGTAAAGATAGCCGTTTACCCATTCCAGAACAAAGCCGGTGAGGGCAACCACCAGTATCTTCACCACCCAGTGTGCCTTTTTTGGCCGCAGAAGGGCAGTATACAAAAGGTATATGACAACAACCGACATGGCCCAGTTCCCCAGTGTCTGGAAGCTGAACCAGTGGTACGGTGATCCCGGGTATACCCATCCCCAGTTACCGGTTGCAGCGTGATACAGCCAGTTCTGGAAAAGCTCCAGTATCCACAACACGGGGGCGATATATAACACCTGTCGAAATACTGCCAGGATATGAAGTTTTGTATCTTTCATGTGTCCCTTCCTGTAAAGTTATATGCCGGCGGTGGGCACGTTGCCGGGTTCAGCTTCATCACCGGCAGCATCTTTTTCAGATTTAATCCCGAAGAAGAGGTACCCCATGGCAATGATGAAGTTTGCCCACAGGGGAACATCAACACCACTTTTTGACACGGTAAGCACGAAATTGAGAAGTAGCACCGGTGTCAACGACATGGCCGTAAGGCTGAGCAGGGAACCGTAATTGATCTTCGAGTTTAATACGGCCTTCATGATCAGACCAAACAGGGTGTACACCAGCACCTGCAAAAACCGCAAGAGAAATATTCCCGCAAGCAGAAATGGTGCAAAGAAGATCATGAACCATTTTCCGAAAAGGTTTATCCAGTACTTAATTTCATCCTGTGTCAGTTGAAATTTTTCAATACTTTCAAGTGCAAATATTGCCGCCTCGTTATCGTTCTTTTTAAGGTACACCTGTGTACTGGTAACCAGTACCCGTGCACCGGTCTGTTCAATAGAGGTATACTTTCCCGTGGTATCAACTATTATCGACTCCTTCTCGCCGTCTGTTTCAATGGTTACCAGGTATGGCCGGTTCTGCGGGGTGGAAAGCCTGCCGTTCTTTATGGTCACAGGCGGCATTTGCTGTACTACCTTCGTTGAGGATTGTTCCACGAACCGGTTGATGCCGGCATTGATCTCCATGAGAACGGGGATGCCTGTTATCAATACCAGGATGAGTAGAAAGAGTATGGAAAGCCCGTACCAGTTGCGGGCCACGTCACGGTAAAAGTCCTTCGAAAAAAAGGACATGTAAATGGCATGGAAGAGATTGTATTTCCTCACCGAAACCTCCTTGAGGGTTTTGCTGATTTTCAATTGCGAAGCCTCTTCTGTCAATTATTAAATAATCTCTAAGGATTATTCACGAAGAACAATCCATTTTTAAAATAACAACAGCCACAGATACACACAGATTTACATTGAGTTTTTTTCTGTTCACTTTTCACTGCTCACTATTCACTTACCTGTGTTCATCTGTGTGGATCGAGCGAAGCGGTTGGCTGATTTTCTAAAACCATATTTTTTTCTTGCCTTTTAGAGCATTTACTCTACCCTGTGCCTAACATGTAATCCGGACAACAGGTATGAGCACAAAAGAACGAATAATCGACACCGCCATAGAACTTTTCAACCGGCACGGTGCACACAGTACCACCACCAATCATATTGCCGATGCCATGGGGATAAGCCCCGGCAACCTCTATTACCACTTCAGCAACAAGGAAGAGATCATACGGCATATATTCAGGCGCATAGTGGTCGATTTCGACGCCGTGTGGATGATGCCGGAAGGACATGTGCCGGGCCTTTCTGACGTGTTGCACGTATTCGTGGAAACATCCAATCTATACTACAAGTACCGTTTCTTTTACCTGGAGCTTGCCTCTCTCCTTGCGCGCGATCCTGAACTGAAAGAAGCCTACAGGGTCAACCATGACCAGCGATTCCGCCAGCAGGAAGAGTTCTTCACCTGGCTTATCAGCCAGGGATACATGCGGGAGATGGACTCGAGGGACGAATTATATGCCCACATGACCAACGGCTGGATCATAAGCGATTTCTGGTTACACTACCTCTATTCTTCAGGACGTGAGATCACACCGGAAAACATTCGCCAGAACCTGTACCAGTTGATCTACATGGTACGCCCCATCCTCACCCACAACGCCCGTACCCGCATAGACGAGGCCATTAAAGATTTTCCCGTGCCCGAGGAGTTCCGTAAATAAAAAATTGAATTTTTTCTTGAAATTTAGAGTATTTGCTCTATATTGACAATTAGAGTATATACTCTAATTGATTTAACAAGAAGGAGGATCACGATGAAACCATGCAGGAGACAGTTTTTACAGTACGCGGGCGCAGGAGTAGCAGCCATGGCAATGGCAGGGTTGCCCGGAAAGATCATGGCCCTCACGCGGCAGGAGCTGGAAGAGGATACAGCAGCCCGCAAAGATATCAGGGGACTTGACAGTGTTGAAGAAGAAATACTCTACCTGGCATCGCTGGCCCCCAGCGGACACAATGCCCAGCCATGGAAAGTACAGGTGGCAGGGAGGGGGCATTTTATCGTTGGCATTACCCCCGACAGGTACCTGCCCGCGGTTGACCCCGCCAACAGGGAGACCATGCTGTCCATGGGTGCATTCATTGAAAACCTGGTACAGGCGGCAGGGTCCAGGGGATACAGCGCATCCGTACAGGTAGTGGCCCGTAACCTTACGGACACCAGGGTTGCGGAAGTGAAACTGGTAAAAGCATCAACCACCCGGGACAGCATAGATGCCATCCGCAAAAGAAGAACGGTGCGGTCTGACATGAAATCCGGTATCATACGGGATAATGACATTTCTGACATAGCTGATCACCTGGGAAAAGACCTGGTATACTACCCCCGGGGAAGCGAAGAATCCGAATTTATCAGGAAGGCAACCATTGAAGCCAACAGGGTACAGGCATACAGGGACCCTGCACAGAAAGAACTTTCCGAGTTTATCCAGTGGTCAGATGGAAATGCCGAAAAATACCGTTACGGCCTCACCCCTGAAAGCATGGGGATCACCGGCATTGCGGGCTGGTTCGTGAAGCATTTCTTCAACCGCGAAAAGGTGATGGAAAAGGGATTCAGGGAAACCAGCGTCAAGAAAGCCACCGAACAGGCTAACCAGGGAGCTGGATGGATAGTGATCAGGAACAACGGCAACGCCGTTGCACAACTCATACAGACCGGCCGTCTGTACGAGCGCATGTGCCTGGAGACCCGTGAAAAGAATATAGCCATTCATCCCATGAGCCAGGCCCTCGAAGAGAAGCCCTTCATGGACCAGGTGCAGGAAAAACTGGGAAACGGCAAAACGGTACAGTTCCTCCTCCGCGTGGGATACGTGGACAACTATCCCAAACCGGTAAGCATCCGCCGTCCCGTGTCATGGTTCGTAGAAAAACCATTCACCAGTTAAAAATATATAATATATTCACAAAAAATTTAAAAAATGCATGCAGTATTTCTCCCCACATTGTATACTCTTGAATCGAAATACTACCATTCACAACAGGGGAGAACCATGACCTTAAAAAAATTAAAACCCTCTAAATTTACCAGTCAGGAAAAAAGCTGGATGCTGTACGACGTGGCCAACTCCGCCTTCGTGCTGGTAATGGTCACCACCATCATGCCCATCTTCTTCAAGGATATTGCCTCGATGGGAGTGGACAACGCCATCTCCACCGCCAACTGGGGATATGCCAATTCAACAGCCTCTCTCATACTGGCGCTCATGGCCCCGGTTCTGGGGGTCTTTGCGGACATGCAGGGATATAAAAAGAAATTCTTTTCCTTCTTTTTCTTCACGGGCCTCATCTTCACCCTGCTGCTCACCCTCATAAGCGAGGGTGACTGGATGTGGTGCATCGCCCTTTTCGTGGTGGCACGGGTTGGCTGGTCAGGCGCCAACATCTTCTACGACGCCTCCCTGGTGGACGTGGCCGAACACAAGCGCATGGACAGGGTCTCCACCTACGGTTACGGCTGGGGATACATAGGCAGTGTTATCCCATTCATCATCGTCATGGCCCTCATCTTCATGGGGCGTGAACCCGGCCAGGACAACATTCCCGAGATGCACGCCAAGACAGGTTTCGTGATCGTTGCCGCGTGGTGGTTCATATTCACCATACCCATGCTGAAAAACGTGAAGCAGCAGTATTACGTTGAAAAGGACATCAACCCGGTACAGGCGGGATTTAAACGGCTTTTCAACACCTTCAGGGAGATTCGCCAGTACAAGCAGGTATTCCTGTTCCTCCTGGCATACTTCTTTTATATTGACGGTGTGAGCACCATTATCAGCATGGCAACCGCGTATGGCAGGGACGTGGGCCTGGGAGTCACCATGCTCATACTGGCCATATTGATGATACAGGTGGTGGCATTCCCGTTCGCGCTGCTGTTCGGCAGGCTGGCAGAACGCTTCTCCACGAAGGTCATGCTTTACGTGGGGATCAGCGTCTACACACTCATCACCCTCATCGCCTTCTTCCTGCCGGTGATGCCCACCCATTCCATGAAAGTTGTCACCTTCTGGGTACTGGCATTCCTGGTTGCAACATCACAGGGAGGGATACAGGCACTCAGCCGCTCCTATTTCAGCAAGCTCATCCCCAGGGAGAAGTCATCCGAATTTTTCGGTTTCTACAACGTCTTCGGAAAATTCGCCGCCATCATGGGACCGGCACTTATGGGTTTCATCGGTGCAATGACCGGTCATTCACGGTGGGGTATACTCAGCATCGTTATTCTCTTCATCATTGGTGGAATATTACTGGCATCGGTAAAGTCTCCCGATAAGACAGCAACCGGTGCATGACAAGGGAAGGGACGGGGTTATTCCCGTCCCTTTTCATATATTCCCTGGAACCATTTCCCTTCTCTTGTCCAGGTTTGTATCTCTTTCAGCCCTGCTTCGGTCATGATCTTTCTCACTTCTTCGGGCGCCATACCGTGGGTATACTTTGCAGGCTCGTACACGCAGCATTGTCCCCCGGGCTTAATTGCTTTCACAATACTTTCCACGATTGCAGGACGGTCAAGCGGATGGATATCATGCAGCACGAAGATGATCACCGCCTTGTCAAAACGGCCGTTACCCTGCCCCCTTTCCCTGATATCAGCATGTTCAAGGGTAACATTTTCCCTGCCCTTCAGTCTTTTCCTGGCATGATCCAGCCAGAAAGCAGAGGTGTCAATCCCGGTAACCCGTCCTTCATCACCAAGCATATTCAGTATGGACCGTGTACTTTCTCCGGCACCACAGCCAAAATCCAGCACATTGTCTGCATTTTCGAAACGGATCTTCCTGAGAAATGGCCTGTAATACACCCGTTCGCCTACCAGGCGCAGTAATGGCAACCCGATATACCGCTCCAGTAAAGACGGATCTTCAAAGTCGTATTCAATAAATTCATAATCACTCAAGGTGGCCCTCCATGACCCTGCGTTTCACTATTGTACCATTCCACCCCACTGAATCTACAAATCAAATAAAAAACACGGCCCCCTTACCGTGACCTTCCCTTGAACGATTCCATTGCCCTGCCGGCCCCGGCCACGTTAAGTATGTAATCGAATAACCGTGCCGGCATAAGCTTGAGTACCGTCATCATCTTTATACTGCCATACGGAAGATACACACAGGGCTTGTTCTTCTTTACTGCTTTCACAACAGCCCTTGCAGCCTTTTCTGACTTCACGAAAGGACTCAGAAGAAAAGGCTTGAACCCCTCGAACATGCCCGTATCTATTATATATGGACATACGCAGGTTATATGAATGTTCTTATAACCATCATTCTTTAATTCCCGCCGCAGGGCTTCTGATGTTCCCACGTCGGCAAACTTGCTTGCACTGTAATCTGAAAGAGTTGGCATTCCCAGAAGACCCGCGGATGATGAAATATTTACAATATTTCCCCCGTTACGTTCCATCATACCGGGAAGGATCAGCCTGGTAAAATACACATGTCCCCAGTAGTTTACTTCCATTGTGCGCCGCATTTCTTCAACAGAAAGATCAATAAATTTTTTACCGCTGACGATACCGGCGTTGTTCACCAGCACGTCCACATTTCCAAGTTCTTTTGTCACCCTGTTCACGGTTTTCTTCACCTTCGCATGATCCGTGATATCACAAATCACGGGAAGGCACTGTACACCCCTGGATTCCACCTCACCGCATACATCGGCCAACTGTTTCTCATTGATATCAACAATTGCCAGGTTTGCACCTTCGTCTGCAAAATATAATGACATAAGGCGCCCTATACCGCTGGCAGCACCGGTAACCAGCACAGTCTTTCCCCCGAGATCTTTCATAAATGCTTACCCCCAATTATCTCTTCTTTTTTTCTATTATACTTCCCCTGGTCGACCGGAATCGCGATTCCGGAACATTTTTTACACTGTCTTTCTTGACGTTGCCATTTTCCGGTATTCAACAGGTGAACAACCGTTGATGCGGGTGAAGGCATCATAAAATGCCGATTTGGAATTAAATCCCGCATCATAAGCTATGGAAAGCACGGATCTTGCGGGATCATGTAACAGCATATCCATGGCTTCCTGTACCCGGTATCCATTCACGTAATTGTTGTAGTTTAACCCCATCCTGGTATTCAGAATGCGCGAAAGCTGGTGGGACGTAATATCCAGGCTGGCAGCAAGTTTCTGAAGCGAGAGATGATCATCAAGGTAAAGCTTTTCATGTTCCATCATGGCGGCCATTCGCCGCATGACAGCATTCACGTCCACCCCTTCAAGGATGCGTTCACTGTCATGCAGTTTACCCGCTTCAAGTATCAGCAACTGGATCAGCCTGGGATAACGAACACCAACAAGACATGAACCAACAAAAAGGATCCCTATACCCATCATACCGTACTGGATAAGCTGCATGGATGAAAAAACATATCCCAGGATGGCACTTTCAGCGGACAACAGTGTGAATAGCACGTACAGTGAATTGACAAGAAGAAGTCCACCGGCCAATCCCCTTGACATTCTACTTGAAAAAAGGACAAGAAGCCTCAACAGGTAATACGCCACCAAAATACCGGCTGCAATAAAAAGCAGTCGTATACCGGGATACGTTATCAAATACCCTTTCGCGAAAAAACTTTCCAGTATTTCCACCTTGCTGCTGTGAGGCACTATTATGTACACCACGTCTACCACGAACGCAGGCAGAACGGGATAAAAATACATGCTCCTGTTATCCGGGAGTGTTTCAGGAGGAAGGACCACCAGGTGATAGGCGAAAAATGCGAATGGTGCCACAAGGTATATAAGTGTAATGTGAAATGAAAGCAGGTACGGCATGCGGTACATTGTACCGGTTAATATACACCATCCCTGGAAAAGCACAAGGCTGATGCAGAATAGAAGTACCGACAGGTTGGTATTCTCCACCTGCCGTCCCTGCACCAGCATATGCATCAGCGCAAAGAGCAATGAAAGACTTGCAGCAAACAGGATGAAATAATTTATCATCGGTCCATCCCCAAAAGTTCGCTATTTATACTACATATATGGCGTGATGTCAATTATTAAAGAGGTTCAGTTAAGAACAGCCACGGGTAATACCCGCGGCTTATTATTATTTTTCTCCAGTGGAAGCAGTTTTCCCGTTTTGAAAGATCTCCAGGTACTCCCCGTACCCTTCCTCTTCCATTTTTTCCACGGGGATAAAGCGCATGGCCGCAGAATTCATGCAATACCTGAGACCGGTTGCCCCTGGCCCGTCGTTGAACACGTGCCCCAGGTGTGAATCGCCGTATTTGCTTCTTACCTCGGTACGCACCATGAAAAGCTTCCTGTCTTCTTTCTCCACGATATACTTCTGGTCAATGGGCCGGGTAAAACTTGGCCAGCCGGTACCAGACTCGTATTTATCACGTGAGCTGAAAAGGGGCTCACCGCTGACGATATCAACGTATATGCCTTCACGCTTGTTGTCCCAGTACTGGTTCTTAAACGCTGGTTCAGTGCCTTCTTCCTGTGTGACCTGGTATTGCAGTGGTGAAAGCATCTCCTTTATCTTCTTTTCCGGGGGTCTTTTGTATTTCCCGCTTGGACTTTCCGGGCGTACTTCCCTGTCTTCTCCCCAGGTTTCATCAAGGAACTGGTCCCTCCCGGAGTTATACCTGTAAAACTTGTATCGGACAGGGTTTTCCCTGTAGTAATCCTGGTGATAGTTCTCTGCGGGGTAAAAAGTCCCTGCCTTCCTGATGGATGTCACTATGGGCTTTGAGAACCTGCCGGATCTTTCAAGTTTTTCCTTCGATTTCTCCGCCAGCTCTTTCTGCTTCTCGTCAACATAGAAGATGGCCGTGGTATACTGCTCACCCCTGTCAACGAACTGCCCACGCAAATCAGTGGGGTCTATCTGCCTCCAGAATATATCCAGCAATGTTTCGTATGAGATTACTTCCGGATCGTAGACCACCTTTACCGATTCCAGGTGCCCCGTTGCCCCGGATACAACCTCTTCATACGAAGGGTTTTCTGTTTCTCCACCGATGTACCCGGAGATCACCTCTGCAACCCCGTCGTGTTTTTCGAAGGGGGATTCCATGCACCAGAAACATCCACCGGCAAAAATGGCCGTTTTGTACTCTTTGCCGGTTTTTCCCTTCTCATCATTAGATTGTACGGTTGTCATCATGATGATGGAGAAGATTATTATGTAAAGACTGTATAGTATATGCTCAAGCATTATTGTATCCCTATATTAAGTTTTTTATAATATACTAAATAAAGGGAGCAAGTTCAACTACATTTTCCTTACAGGTAATTCAGATTGGTTCCTGTTTTTTTAAACTCCTGACTGATCGAGATTTGCCAATCACGATGAGGTAATCACCGGCAAATATTTTAATATCCGAATCGATGTTAGTGATCTGCTTTTTTCCTCGACGTATGCCGATCAATGTCACTCCAAAGACCTGTCGAAACCTTAATTCGGTCAATGATTTGTTGGATAATTCTGAAAGCTCTCCAACCCTGATCTCAACTATTTCAAAACGATCATCTTTTACATGTTCATCTTTCTTATTCTCATGTCTATCTAAAAATTTCTCTGCATTTTTCAATCTATCCGGAGCACCAATGATCAACAACCTGTCACCAGGGAATATTATAAAATCAGGTTCGGGATCATAATACACCTGTCCTGCACGGCTCACAGCAACGATGGATGCGCCCGAGATGGATCCAAGAGAAATGTCTCTTATCGTATTCCCTGCTATTGACGCATCAGTCTTTACTCTTTTTTCAATAAATGAGACAGGCCAGTTAATAGTTTCAGGCATAAAATCCATAGCGTAGCTTAGTGAATCGGCAGCCTGTTCGGCAGCATCCGTGAAAGGTCTCAAAACCAGGTGTGCACCCGCTCCTTGAAAGAGATCTGCCTCCTCTTCATTTGTCGCCGTAAGTGCAACCCGGCATCCACAACCCTCACTGTTCACGTTATGCAGCAGGGAAAGGTTCATTTCTTTTGACCGAACCGTACTTATTATCCAGTTTGCCCTGTCAAGAGGGAAATTATCATGTATTTCAGGATCAGCCATATCCCCGTATAAAACCGGTATTCCCCTTTGACTCCATTTCTCCAGCACCTCCGGGTCAAAGTCGATACCCAGTATCTTTTTATTCCGTCTCTGAAGGTAATCCGCGATACCACTTCCATAATTGCCAAGACCCACAAGAATCGCATCTACTGGTGATTCTTGTGCGAAAGTATTAAGTTCGGTTTCACGGTATGGATTTTTCCTTTCAAAAATTTTCAAGGGGCCCGATAGAAGATCATAAAGTTTTCCAGAATATAGTATCATGTAGGTTGAAATGAATATGGTCACAACCCCGACGAGTGTAATTAACCCCATGATTTCATTGTCAATATGCCCAATTTTTAAGCCCAGCGCAGCCACGATCAGTGAAAACTCGCTGATCTGGGCAACCACAAGACCGGCAAGAAATGCTGTTCTCCGTCGATAGCCCATCAACCCCATAATGATCAATACTATCAATGGATTACCTATAAGGACAAAAATTGAGAATATCATTGAAGATCCAACCTGAGAGCCCACGGTTGACCAATCCAGACGAGCACCAAGGTCAATGAAAAAGAACACGAGAAGGAAATCCCGTAAAGTGATCAGCCTCGCTCCAATTGTATCCCTGTACTCGGTAGACGCCAGGGACATCCCTGCCAGGAAAGCACCAATTTCCTTGCTGAATCCAAGTAATTCGCTGGCAGCGCCAAGCAAAACTGCCCACGCAATGGCATAAAGTGTCAGTAATTCGAGGGAATTGGCGAGACGCCTTGCTAAATATGGAAGCACGTACTTGGCAAGTAAAAATACTACAACAAGAAAACCAATCCCCTTTGCTGCCATGATAACAACAATGGAATAACCCGGGGTCTCTCCATTTACCGAAGACCCCAGTGTTGTTAAGCCCACCAGTGCCATAATTGCCGCGATATCCTGTACTATCAGAAACCCTATGGCAATTTGTCCATGTAGAGAATTCATTTCTTTCTTGTCTGATAATAATTTGACAATTATGATGGTACTCGAAAAGGTGAGGGCCACAGCTACATATGCCGCGGTAAGAAACGTCATGTCCATTGCAATGGCAATAAGAAAACCCACAAGCGAGGTAAATACGATCTGTCCTATCCCCGTTGCAAGTGCCACAGGCCCGGTGGTACGAATAAGATTAAAATCAAGTTTTAACCCAACAATGAAAAGCAGCAGGGCTATACCAATATGGGCAAGCAATTCAATTTTTTCATAACTCTGTATAATCCCAATTCCCGCGGGCCCAGCCAAAATCCCGGCGACAAGGAACATTATTATCAATGGTTGACGCAATTTCTGTCCTATAACACCAACAACGGTGGCCATACCAAGGATAATCGCGATTTCAACGAAAGTACTAATATCAATCATGTCATACCACCATATCACGTATGATCACGCATAAAGGTTCAATTTCAATTCAGCTGTTTTTTACGCGGTACATCAATTTCAATTGACAGAACATCCAATGTCAATTAAATATTATTGTAATACCATCTAATGTAGTTCGGGATGGGACGTACAAAAAAACAAGGTATAAATATCAATTCTTTTAAAGCTGAAATCAATATCCAACATAAACTATGAGAGGGTCCTCCATGAAAAACGAGGTTCGATGCAAGGCATGCGGTTATATAATGAAAGAGGAGAAACTGGGTGACGAGTGCCCGGCCTGTGGCGTTTCCAAGACCGCATTTGAGCCGTACAAAGAAAAACTTTCACAAAGGAGAAGATTCATACTGGATCTGCATCTTCATCCCATTGCAGTCCATTTTCCCCAGGCATTTGCAAGCATACTCCCTGTCTTCATCATAGGAGGGATCTTACTTACATGTCCCTTCGGGGATATGCTGATCTCAACAGCCACTGTTCTCATATATCTTTTACCGTTGACCGTGATCCCGGCAATAGCAGCAGGTCTTATCGACGGAAAAACGAGGTTCAAGTCAATCGTAACCATTTCCCTGAAAAAGAAAATAATCACAAGTACCATACTGCTTATCCTGTCAATATTTCTCGCGATCTATACGTACACACACCATATCACCGCTTCCACGTTCCCGGTAATACTTGGGTTGAGCATACTGTGTATCGCGTGCGAAGTAATACTTGGACAGATCGGTAACAAGTTAATGGAATCCAAACTGCCCGGGTAGAATACCCGCCCGGGCCTCAGGTCAGTCCCAATTCCATCTCGTTCCGGGTAGAACGGAAACCAAGTTTTTCGTATATCCTTTTATCATTGCCTATAGCATGAAGAAGGATCCTGCCCGCTTTCTTTTCTTTCGCGTGGGATATTATGTCATTTAAAAGTGCCATGGCAATGCCTTTTCCCCGGTGTTCCGGAAGAGTATATACGTTCATTATATGCGCTTCAATACCGTCAATATTCTCGTATATGGGAGGCCTTTCCATGAACTGGATACCCGAAGTGGCCACTATCTTTTCTTCTTCGACAGCCATCAGAACCTGGAATTCCCCCGTCTGAAAGGTCTTTATGAAAAAATCCCTCGTTCGAGCCCGTAACTTTTCAGTTCCTCCCTCCTGTTCGATCTTGCCAACTTCGTACAGCATATCCATGCGCATCTCAACGACCCTGTCAACATCACTTAAATGGGCTTCCCGTATTTCAAACATGTCTGTCCTCCTCCATATAATATAATAGAAAATACCGTCATTTGAAAAGTCTGTAATGTACTTTTTTTAAGAAGTCTATAATCGTTCAAGACCATCAAATTTCTTCTTAACCGCGTCACCAGTCAACAACCAGATCAGGTATACCTCCATCGCCGTTATTACCAGCCGTACCATCATTATGATCATTTCAGGCATGGTATTACCTGTTGTTCCCTGCATTAATGACATCATCAGTGATACGGAATATGCCACGTGCAGATCCATGAGTACAAGTTGTACACGCCTGCTGGTTTCCTTCCTGAAATAAAAACGTATGATATGGACCGAAAGCAATACAGCCAGCACTATTCCCCACAGGAAAGCCAGGCCCTTGCCATATACGACAAGAAATACACCCATCATGTACAGTATCTCCACGTAATACCATACCTGGAGGTACGCCCCGTACAGGTGTATTCCTGCACTGGCATGATCTTCTATTGCTTGCAGCAACCGGTTTATACTTGTACTCATGGCATCACCAAATACTGTTTGACTGTACCGGCCTGTCAGGTGATCATGAAAACCCTGTGTAACGATCACTACAGATGATACCGGAAAATCCTTTTCTGGAATATTGTAAAATTGCCGGTCGCATCTGAAAAGAACTTTTTTATAGAATGAAAAATATGAAAGAAACAACAACGGTATACGTTCCCGAAGACAACAGCAATGAAAGAATAGACATTTTTCTTGCCGGGGCACTTGAATTAAACATGTCCAGAAGCTACGTACAAAAGCTGATCAAAAAGGAACATGTACTGGTCAACGGTCAGGGCGTGAAACAGAATTACCGGGTGAAGACCGACGACCTTGTAACAGTCACCATACCGGAACCCGAAAAACTTGAGCTTGAACCCGAAAAAATACCTCTCCAGGTACTCTTCGAGGATACACACCTTGCAGTAATACGGAAACCTGCCGGCATGGTAGTACACCCGGGAAACGGGAACTGGGAGCATACCCTCGTAAACGCCCTTCTCTACCATCTTGAAGGCCTCTCCTCTATTGGCGGAGTTGCCCGGCCGGGGATCGTGCACAGGTTAGACAGGGACACGGAGGGGCTCATGGTGATAGCCAAAAATGATACCGCTCATCAAAAACTTACCAGTGATTTTGCCCAGAGGCGTGTATACAAGGAATACACCACCATAATCAATGGAAAACCACACCATGACAAGGGAATAATTGACAGGCCAATTGGCCGACATCCAAAATACGGGCATAAGATGACAGTAATTCCCACCGGCAAGGAAGCTATCACCGAATATGAACTTGCGCAAATATGGCATACCAGGGACGGTGTTTTCTCAAGGTTGAAAGTAATAATCCGTACCGGGAGAACCCATCAGATCCGTGTTCATTGCGCATCACTTGGATTGCCGGTGGTGGGAGATCCCATTTACTCTAAGAAGGCTGCCAGGTTCAGGGTAGACCACCTGTTACTTGCCGCGGTCACGCTGTCTTTTGACCACCCGGCATCCGGCGAAAAACTGAAATTTTCTATTGACATACCCGGGCACATGCAAAAGTTTATGAACCGCCTTGATGCGCGCAGCCTGGAGTAACCGGGTATTACCAATGGAACAGACACGCAAAATCATTACGCATTCTACCGACGAAACATTTTCACTGGCAAAAGAACTGGGGAGCCGGGCCAGGCGGGGTGACGTCTTTGCACTGCATGGTGACCTTGGCACGGGTAAAACCATCATGGCCAAGGGCATTGCCCTCGGTATGGGCATAGGAGAGGACATAACCAGTCCAACATTTACCCTGCTTGAGGAATACCCGGCTGATATTCCCCTGTACCATTTTGATCTTTACCGTATTGAAGATGACAGCGAGTTCGACCAGCTTTTTTTCGAAGAATACTGGGAAAATTCCGGCATCTCGGTTATTGAATGGGCAGAGAGGGCTGGCAACCGGTTGCCATGGCAGACCATACACGTGTATATCAAGTATATTGATCCTGACAGGAGGGAGATCACCATTGAAAAGCCTGATAATTGAATCCGCCACCTCCTTCGAGCTTGTTGCCGCCGGCAGGGATGGTGAAATTGCCGACATGGGTGCCGATGCCGGTGTGTCACATTCCATAACCCTCTTCGATTCTATCGAGGGGGGCCTGCAGAAACTGGGGATAATACCCAATGACATTGACCTGATGGGGGTGGGCGTTGGGCCGGGTTCGTTCACCGGCATTCGTATCGCGGTCACCACTGCCAGGATGCTTGCACAGGTGCTTTCTGTACCGCTTGTGGATATTCACACACCAATGATCTACGCAGCTTCCGCAGATATTGAAGCTGATGGCGTAATTGCAGTTGCCTTTGACGCAAAGAAAAAAAGGGTCTTCGGTGCGGCTTATCGAAAAAACAACCACTCCACCATTCCGGAAGAGATAGTCCCGCCGGGAGATTATGCCATCGAAGATCTTTTTGAAGCCATACCACCCAACCTCCCGCTATACACAGCGGGCAGCGGTATTGACCAGTTCATGGAAAGGGCCCTCGCTTCCAGGCCTGAACTTGTGCACCTGCATCATCTCAAACCATCAGGGAAAGTCTCTATAGCCCTCCTTGAAGAGATCTTTTCAAGGCAACCGGCACTATACGGTGATTATTCAAGGGTACTACCCCTGTATGCGAGAAAATCAGACGCGGAAATAGTAAAAGATTTAAAAAAGGGGAAAGGGAAATAGGATCTTATGTACTACCCGTGCTGCCGTTTTTGTTTCATTTCCCTGAGAAGCCTGCTCTTGTATTCCATTTCCATGGGCTGTATAACAGAATAGAAACGCTTCATCTCGTCTTTTCTGGACGAATTACCTGCAAAATCCACACCGGCATAGAGGTTACCCGAATCATCATAGTACGTAAATTTTATTTCTCCGTAAATGGTGATAGGGGCCTGCAACTTGAATACAATATCGAAAACAAATCCTTTTGTCCGCACAAGGTATTTTTTCAGGTTATCATCTGTGATCCTTATCTTCGCCCCACCCTTGCTTATATCTACCAGCTGCTGATGCGCGGTTACCATCACGGTATTTGCATCACGGATCATGTCCACAAGCTTGAAAGAAAGGTCCTTGACTTCAATAACCTTGTCAAGGGTAAGAATCTCATTTTTTGAGATCAGCTGTATATACGCAAAGGGGATTGATCGTTCATCCTCGGTAATATAAATAACAGGTGAAATGATAACGGACTTGTACCCTCTCTCCAGCATCCGCTTCCTGTATTTTTCCGTCTCATCGCCAAGTATCTCTTTAAGATCGATAAATTCCTCTGTCAGCGGGTTTAATGATCCAGGATCGCCGAGGTCCTCTATATACAGGGTATTCCCGGTCTTCCGTATGGTATTAAATACAGGATCCTTATCTTCAAACACATTCACTTTCACGATATCGGCTTTTTTTGATACCTGTGACTCAAACTGGTCAATAATAACCTTAATGCTTGTTGGTATCCTGAAGTTTGAAAGCTCTATGGTATGCTTTGATACCCTGAAGTTTGTGGCCACCACCTTCTCAGGGCTTACCTTGAAACGAAGATCACGGCGACCTTTCTTTGCCTTGCGGGCGGTAACAACGCTACATTTAAAATAACCTGGACCCAGCACCTCGTCAACGTTAAGGTCAACTTCCACGTAACGGTCAAGAAGACCATATACTATAATGCGATCGTTCTCTGGTACAAAGTCGGGGTCGGTCACCAGCATCACGGATTTATCGTCCAGGATCTCGTTGACCTCTACACCAGTTTTATCAAGCGTATACTTAAGACCAAGGCGCCTGTTAAATTCTTCATCTGAGAGGAGCTGGAGAATATCATCCAGGGTGCGTAGATCCTCAAAGTTTCTTTCCTTTCTCTGCTTGAACTCTACCAAAACGATTTCCTTAACGCTGTGATATGGACTAATATATTAATATACCAGTCTATTATCAATATCGATGATAAATTAATAATAATTCAGGAAAAAACCAAAAATGCAATTTTTTTTCAGAAATTCGCATCTGCCAGCGCGAATAAAAAAAGCAAGCGGAGGGAAAAGTCCAGCAATCTCCCTCCGCCGGTATACACAAGAAACCAGTCTGCAATTTCTCAATATCTTTACTTTTTAGAAGCAGTTTTTTTCGTAGATTTTTTAGCTGTTGATTTTTTGGCCGCTGCTTTCTTCTTTGCTGCTGCTTCCTGTTCTTTTTTCTTTTTGATCTCTTCCTTGATCTTTGCTAATTCAGCTTTTACTGTTTTAAGTTCGTCAGTAAGTTTATCCGCCTTTTGCTTTTTCCGTTTCTCATCAGCCTGAAGCTGTTTTAATGTTTTTTTCTGTGCCATTTTTCACATCCCTCGAGTAAAATATATTATACTGTACAAAACAATCCTACTATACATTTTACTATGGTAAGTTCAAGGAAATTTTCTCAATAAAACCGTCCTTTTTAATGAATACCTGTAACTACTCAAATGATTGTCATATTAAAATAAACGAGTAGAACCAGATATTTTTTGCTTGCAGAAAAGTACGGTGCCATCATTCTCTAACAGGACAAGCATATACCCGATCAAAATCCAGATAGTTAGCAGGAAAATAATATGGCAAGTCGTCTTCCATCAGTCAGCATAGCAGGCAGGCAGAACGTGGGTAAGTCTACCCTTTTCAACGCGATAATAAAAGAGAAGCGGGCAATTGTTGATGAACACCCGGGGCTAACCCGTGATATACTCTCTTACAGGGTTTCATATGGCGATTATACTTTTGAGCTGAAGGATACGCCGGGACTTGATCTTGCAAAGGGATCCGAGCTTTCCGAGAACATATTGCAAAATGCCAGGCGTCACCTTGAAGAATCTGAACTGATCATTCTGCTTCTTGAAAACCCTGAACCCCGCTCCTTTGATGCTGAGCTTGTGCAGCTTGTTCGCAAACTTGACGTCCCGGCTGTTATGGTAGTCAACAAGATGGACAACGACAGTGACATGGACAACCTTGTAAATTTCTACGAACTGGGCATTTCCGAGTTTATACCGGTATCCGCATTGCGCAGAAGAAACCTGCAGCTTTTAATGGACAAGATAGTCACGTACCTGCCAAAAAGGAATCCCGCCGAGATCCAGTCGGATCATGATATAGCCATTGTTGGCAGACCCAATTCGGGAAAGTCCACCCTGTTGAACGCGTTCATAGGGTACGACAGGTCGGTTGTCTCAGAGATCCCCGGGACCACCAGGGACTCGGTGGACGAGCTGTTCAGGTTCAAGGGGGAAACCATTCGGGTTATTGATACGGCGGGCATGAGAAGAAAAAGAAAGATACATGACAACGTGGAATACTACTCCCTGACCAGGACCATCGACGCTATAAAAAGATGTGATGTTGCCATTCATCTTATGGATGCCACCATGGGTGTTACCGAAACCGACAAGAAGATCTCCGACGAAATAATAAAAGCCCACAGGCCAACCATAATAGCACTAAACAAGTGGGATTCCATTGACAAGGATCACAAGACCTTTGAGAAATACAGGGATAAACTGATATTCAAATATTACAGGGCGGCCGATTTTCCCATCATATCGGTGTCTGCCATCAACAGGACACGAACCCACAGGCTGCTTGAAACCGCCTGCGATCTTCACGAGCGCGCGAAAGGACGAATCGAGACAGCCCGTCTGAACAAAATGCTTGAACAGATGCAAAAATCACATGCCATGCCATTGCTGGGTGAGAAACTCAAAATATATTATGCTACCCAGGTTGACACTGTCCCCCCCCACATAAAACTGTTCGTAAACAACCCGCAACTGTTCAGGAAGGACGTGAAACGTTTCATCGAAAAAACATTACAGGAAAAACTGCAATGGAAGGGTATCCCGGTAGTACTCTCCATCGAGGGGAAGAAAAAGTAACCGCTGCTATTTAATCTCAACCCTGCCGACAAGTGACTTGGCAAGGGTGGGGGCATCGGCAAACTCCAGGTCCGAGCCCACCGGCAGACCATGCGCGATCCGCATCACCTTTATATCCATCGGCTTCAAAAGCCTGGCCACGTACAGGCTTGTGGCATCTCCTTCAACCGTGGGGTTCGTTGCAAGTATTACCTCTTCTACCTGCCCGGAGCTGCACCGGTCTGCCAGTTCGCTCATGCGCAATTCCTCGGGACCAATACCGTCAAGTGGCGAGATGACACCCCCCAGCACATGGTAAAGCCCGCGGAAAACACCGGTGCGCTCTATACTTATCATGTCCTCGGGTTCTTCTACAACGCACAGGATGGTGTTGTCCCTGTCCGGGCTTGAACATACACGACATATGTCCTCATCCGAGATACCACCGCAAATTGAACAGGACCGTATATTCCTTTTCAATTCAACAATGGCCCTTGACAGGTGTTCCACCTGGTCAACAGGTATTTTCAATATGTGGAAGGCAAGCCGGGTGGCACTTTTACTGCCAATACCCGGCAACCTCGAGAACTCCCGGATAAGGGAATCCAGGTACCTGGAAGAGGATTCCATACATCATCCTACTTTAACATATCTGTTAGACCGGGGATATCCATACCGCCAGTTAACTTTGACATTTCCTGCGCGGCGTACTCCTTGCTCTTCTCAACGGCGTCATTAACAGTTGAAAGAATGGCCTTTTCCAGCTTTTTTGTGTCACCTTCACTGATGGCAGCGGGGTCAATTTTTATATCTATCAACTTGTATTCTCCGTTCACAACAACCTTCACGTAACCATCAGCACTTTCAGCCGAGGTTTCCACCTTCTTCAGCTTCTTCTGCATGTTCTTGAATTCTTTCTGCAGTTTCATTATGTTCCCAAGATCGCCCATTCCTTTAAGCATTATTCTTTTTCTCCTTTATCAATAAGTTCACCATCAAATATATTTACTATTTTATCAACCATTGGGTTGGTGGGTTTTTCAAGTGCTTCTGTATCACGAAGCATTACAGCCTCAGGCGGGGGAGCATCGTTGTCAACCGGTTCATTCTTTGCTTCGCCGGAAGCACCCCCGGCCGTCACCTTTACCAGGATACTCTGCCCCAGCCGGGTGCCAAGCTCCTCTTTAATGAAATCCACATCCCTGCTGTCAAGCATTCCCCGTAAATACTCACTATCATCTTTACCGGTGAATTCGATGGTAAGGGTATTATTGGTGAATATAACCCTGGCATTGGTCAACTTGAAATGAAGATACGGCTTTTCATCCTTGATAATACCCAGCAGATCTTTCCAGTGATGCATTACCGGAGAAGTTTCGGTGTTACCAGTGGCTTCTACTGCCGCCTTTGTTCTTTTTTTTTTATCCTGCCCGGCCTCGATGGTATGATCAGTATTCCCGTCACCCTTATCTTCAATTTTCTG
The DNA here is from genome assembly GCA_964345775.1 of uncultured Leptospiraceae bacterium. Taxonomy (GTDB): domain Bacteria; phylum Spirochaetota; class UBA4802; order UBA4802; family UB4802; genus M55B154. The sequence goes on from CAYFSO010000038.1 coordinate 21,423, forward strand.
CAATATTTCCGCAAGGGTGGGATTCTGAACGGCAGCAATAACATCAAGAATGTACATCTCAACAAGCACCTGTTCATTGACTGCATATCTTAATTCATGCAGTAACTCCGTCAGCAGCCTGAAAACAACGCTCAACTCCTCGTCCTGGTACTGACTGGCAGTTTTCTTGAGAAGATCATACTCCTCGCCGGAATAACCCATGAGTGAATCCACATCAATCCCATGATGCACCAGGCGAAGGGCCCGTACCACGTCTGAAAAACCTGTCACATAGTGGGGAATATCCATACCAGCAGTGAATACCCTGTCAATCTCGTTCAATGCTGCAAGGCTGTCCCCCTCCCTCACGGATCCCAAAAGCGAGCAGTAACTGTCAAGCGGAACCAGTCCAAGCAGGGAAAGGATATCCTCTTCCCGTATGGAACCATCCGCGAAAGACAATACCTGGTCAAGTATGGACTGCGCATCACGCATTGACCCACCCGAGGCACGTGCCACAGGATACAGGGCGGAGGCGTCAATGGAATAATTTTCGCTTGAAATTATCATCTTCAGATGATCAACGATGGCACCTGTTGAGATCTTCTTGAAAAAATACTTCTGGCATCTCGAAAGAATGGTATCAGGGATCTGGTGGATCTCCGTCGTGGCGAAGACAAACACCACGTGGGGCGGTGGTTCTTCAAGTGTCTTTAAAAGTGCATTGAAGGCAGACTTGGACAACATGTGCACTTCATCGATAATATATACCTTGTAGCGAGCCTTTAACGGGGCCGAGTTCACGTTTTCCCGGAGCTCCCTGATATTATCCACCCCGGTATTTGAGGCGCCGTCTATCTCGATCACGTCGAAAGAGATACCTTCCCATATTTCAGTACAGTTTTCACATTTGCCACATGGAGTTGCGGTAGGACCATCCTTGCAGTTAAGGGCCCGGGCAAGTATTCTCGCCATGGTGGTTTTCCCCACTCCCCTGGGGCCCGAAAACAGGTAGGCATGGGAAATCCTCCCCTGCCGGATGCTGTTCTGCAGGGTGACGGAGACATGATCCTGGTAGACCACCTCTTCAAATGTCCTGGGACGCCATTTCCTGGCTATTACCTGGTATGCCATATCATTTACAGGGATCGCGCATTTTTAATTTGAACTTCGGAGAGGGGGGGATTCGAACCCCCGGTAGCTGACGCTACACACGGTTTCCAACCGTGCTCTTTCGGCCTCTCAGACACCTCTCCATTTGTCTCATGGCCCCGCGGTAACGCGGTAATTCTTTATCAGCAGGGCCGGAATCGGAGAGAGAGGGATTCGAACCCTCGGAGGGCAGAACCCTCAACGGTTTTCGAGACCGCCCCTTTCGACCGCTCAGGCATCTCTCCTGCTGACGTGGTAAAGATATCCCTTTACTGCCAGTATTTGTAAAGTATTTTTTTATCCAGCCACCCTTCTGGATATTTCACTGAAAACTTCGTTCGCGTCCAGCGATGGAACCGACATGTAACAATCCCTGGATGAATAGTATTTGATCAGAGGTTCGGTCTTTTCCCTGTACGTACGCAATCGTTCATTAATGGCTTCTTCTGTTTCATCATCACGCTGGATAAGAGAACTTCCACAACGGTCACAAACACCTTCCTTTTGTGGTGGTTTGGAGATCACGTTGTATATGGCCTGGCATTCCGGGTTAGAGCAGGTTCTCCTGCTGGTAAGTCTTTGAACGATAATATCTTCTGGAACTTCCAGGTTTACCACCGCGTCAAGCTGTATATTCAGCTTTTGCAAAAGGTCATCAAGCGCTTCGGCCTGTGGGATCGTTCGAGGAAAACCGTCCAGTATAAATCCCTTCTGGCAGTCATCATCCCGAAGACGTTCTTCCATGATCTTCATTATTACCTCATCAGGTACCAGCTTGCCGGCATTCATGTATTCGGCCGCTTCCTTACCCACGGGGGTACCTTCTTTTACCGCAACCCGTAAAATATCACCTGTAGATATCTGCGGAATGTCATATTTTTCCACAAGGAGTTCAGAAACCGTTCCCTTCCCTGCTCCCGGAGCACCAAGCATTATAATTCTCATTCACAATACCCCTCTATTACAATATTTGATATTGAAGTGTTACGCCCATTCAAGCGTTTTCACTTCATGGCACATTACTTCCCGGCTTGGATATATATCCTCCACTATCTCATCGGGACTGAACCATAACTTTATCTCCTTCTCTGCATCTTCAAGGCTTGATGATGCATGCACCACGTTTTCAAAGACACCGGTGGTGGTTATTCGCCCATACGCTCCCCTGATACTCACAGGGTTCGCTTCTTCCGGGTTTGTGTCGCCCACTATTTCCCTGATTTTCTGTATGGCATCTTCACCCTGGTATACAAATGCTGCCACCCTGTATGTTTTATGAATATCGCCCATGATATACTGGATAAGTTCATCAAAGAAGGACTTATCTTTCAGGTGCTCGTAATGTGTTTCCGCCAGATCACGGGATACCTTTACCACTTTTGCGCCGATAATCACCATCTTTGCTTCTGACAACCTGGACAAAATGTTACCTGTAAGGGACTTCTTAAGCCCATCCGGTTTTACAAGTACAAGGGTCTGTTCTAATGCCATCGGATCACCTCTTTTGTGTATTTGTTTATAATATATTTTTTTATCATCAAACGTTCTCACCCGCAGCAAGCTGCATTTGTGATCTTGAAAAAAAAAGACTCCTTATCAGAGTCTTGTACAGTATACGTGGTACCTCTTTATTCCTGTAACTATTTTTTTCAAGAATTTTTTATATGTGAAAGTGGACTTTTCCAGTAGCATGAAGAACAACGCAGGTCGGTGTACTTGTATCTTTCCCCGTTCAATGTTCTGACAATCGAGGCAGTAATCAGTGACTGGCACCGGGGACAGTGCTTTGCGATAAGTTCTTCACTTGCCTTCATCTTGTACTGTAACATGCATCCTCCATCTTATAAAGATTTGTTCCCGATGGTCGACGATTTAAGTATTGCATACAGGATAAACCGGGGTATTGTCAAGCACTATAAAGTCGATATCGATATATAATATCGTCCCACCTGTCTTAATAAGTATCGGCATTTTGGTGAGACATAATTAGAACAACACGAGTGATTATTCACTCATATATACAAACCCTGCATTGTGTCAAGCTAAAATGTATGATCATTACATAAAAAAATCCCGCTTCTGCGAGATGTTTTTTCTATTGCCCAGGGCGGGACTTGAACCCGCACAGGATTTCTCCCACATGGCCCTCAACCATGCGTGTCTACCAGA
>CAYFSO010000039.1:0-24457 GCA_964345775.1 uncultured Leptospiraceae bacterium
GCAGGGGTGAGTGTCCAATCGTTGATACATGGTGGCAGACAGAAACCGGTGGTATTCTTATTACCCCGCTTCCTGGCGCCATCGACATTAAACCGGCCATGGCTACAGTACCTTTCTTCGGTATTGAACCGGCCATCGTTGACGACAGCGGTAAAGAACTTGAAGGTGTATGCCAGGGTAACCTGATCATAAAGAGATCATGGCCAGGCCAGATGAGGGGTGTGTACGGTGATACCGAAAGGTTTTTCAACACCTACTTCACGCAGTTCCCCGGCAACTACTTCACCGGTGATGGATGTAAGAGAGACAAGGATGGATACTACCAGATAACTGGTCGTGTTGACGATGTTATTAACGTATCCGGTCACAGAATGGGTACAGCTGAAGTAGAATCAGCCCTTGTTGGACATCCTGACGTTGCAGAATCTGCTGTTGTTGGGTATCCGCATGAACTCAAGGGACAGTCGATCTACGCCTTCGTAACACTGAACTCGGGTGTAGAAAAAACTGAAGAACTCAAGAAAGAACTCGTGAAGCAAGTTCGAAGTGAAATTGGTCCTATTGCAACACCAGATGTGATCCAGTGGGCAGATTCACTTCCCAAGACAAGGTCTGGTAAGATCATGCGACGAATTCTTAAGAAAGTTGCTGCAGGTGAGTACGACAAGAAGGAAATGGGTGATACTTCAACCCTGGCAGATCCTTCAGTTGTTGATATGCTCATAGGCGGCGCGAAAGATATTAAATAAATAAGCTTTCACATAAAAAAATATCAAAGGACGGCCTGTGGCCGTCCTTTTTTTATGGTAGTTTTACATATTCTTTAATAGACACAGGAAGAACTAATACTCGATCCCTTTCCTGGCCGGTATGCCGCTCTCGTAGTAATGCTTTATTTCTTTCATTTCTGTAACCAGGTCACACTGGTTGATCAGTGGATCTGTCGCCCCCCTGCCGGTGAGAACAAGTTCAACGGGTGCTGTTTTATTCATTATCAAAAAAATAATTTCATCCAGGGTTACCAGCTTAAAAAGCATTGCGGTGACTATCTCGTCAAGTACCACCATGCTGTATTCCTGTGAAACTATCACCTCCCTTGATCGCTCTATAGCCTTTCTTGCCAGCAGGTAATGTTCTCGTACATTGTCATCTGCGAGGTTGCAGAATTCAGTTGAACCGTATTGCTCAATTTTGATCAGTTTATCAAATATTTTTGCTGATCTGAGTTCGCCATATTCCTGACCTTTCATGAATTGTATTATCATGGATGGCTTCCCCCATCCTGCAGCACGCAGGGCCATGCCCAGGGCAGCAGTTGTCTTTCCCTTACCGTTTCCTGTATAAAGATGGACATATCCCTTTTCCATCAAGATCTCCATGTGTATGTATTCACTGTAAAAAAATGCTATACGTGTGATGGTATTGATTTATACGCTGTGTTATGCACAAATACATGGTAGAGGTTTTTCGTTGGCAATTACAACAAAATTTATAATTTTCCAGTGTCTCATATGGGTGCCATTGATAGCTGGATCAATTATTTCTCACAGAAAACCGGCCATAGAACGGAAGGTTGAAAAGCTGGTTACATTCAACCTGATGACCTTTGAGCCGATAGTGGTCTTCTGGAGTATCTGGGGACTGTCCCTTAGTATTGACATGATAGCCCTGCCGGCCATGGGCTTGTTGATAGTAATTACGGGATTGGTGGCAGGTACTTTCCTGGTGAAGATACCGGGTTATACCGGCATACAAAAACATACATTTATAATTAGTTCTTCCCTGGCAAACCACGGGTTTACCATGGGGGGCTTTCTGTGTTACCTTTTCCTTGGACTGGAAGGACTGGGGCTTGCAATGCTTTTTATTGTGTATTTTATGCCCTACCTGGTAATGGGGATATTTTCTTATGCACGGTATGTTTCAGGGGAGCCGCTTCAGGGAGTTAATATTAAAAACTACGTAATTAGCAGGAAAAATTTCCCATTTTATGCTGTTATACTTGCACTTGTATTCCAGTTTATGGAGATCAAGAGGTTAAATGTACAGGTGCCGGTTGATATTTTTATAGCAATGTCTGTTATGATTTATTACTTTTCACTTGGTACCAGTTTTTCTCCCGGTAATATCAGGAAACTGCTTCCCGCCCATTTATCACTGGCCGGGTTAAAGTTCGTACTGGTACCACTGGTGGCAATATCAGTGGCATCACTTTTACCGCTGGGAGAAAAAATTCGTGCCATAATTATAATTCAATCTTTCATGCCTGCTGCCATATATTCGGTGGTGACATCCATTCTTTTCAGGCTTGATGCGCGTATGGCTTCCAGCCTGTTTGTTTGCAATACTGTTTTCTTTCTTTTCTTCGTGTTGCCGATCCTTTTTTTGTTCAGGACTTTCATACTGGCATGAGATATTATATAATTAGCAGCTACTCGGCTGCGTGATTAAAAGTTTTAATCATCGTAAAATGAATAATTGTATGATTAGGCAAAAAAAAATGGTCAAAAAAACTCTTGAATTAAAAGCATTCTTTTTGCACACTAACCTAAAAAGGGATGAGGATTTATGAAAAATATACTGATATATTCAGAAGAACTGGCCAATGTTGAGTATTCACCCACCCATCCGTTCAAACCGGTACGGGCACGACAGATGTATGATCTGCTGAACAGGTATTCGCTTATTGGTCACAGTAACCAGGAAGTCATTTTGCCGGAGCCCCTACCCGAGGATCTTTTGTACCTCTTTCATACAAGGGAATATATTGATGCCCTGAAAGTATGTGATAAGGGTGAATTTGACCTGGCATTGCTTGAATTCGGTCTTGGAACTCATGACAACCCCATATTCAAGGATCTGTATACCTTTTCAATACAGGCTTCGGGAGGTACATACCTTGCTGCTCAAAAACTGGTACAAGACGACGCGAGGGTGGCATTTAATCCCATTGGCGGATTTCACCATGCGATGAGTGATCATGCCGAGGGATTCTGCTATATAAACGATATTGCAGTAACCCTGCTGGACCTGGCTAACAAAGGATATAAAACAGCCTATATAGATATTGACGTGCATCATGGTGACGGGGTGCAAAGCGCTTTTTACGATGATGACAGGGTGTTGACCATATCCATACATGAATCGGGGCATTCCCTGTTCCCTGGTTCAGGGTATGAAAATGAGATTGGAAGAGGAAAGGGAGAAGGCTATAATATAAATATTCCAGTGCTGAAAGATACTGATGACGAAGTATACGTGTATGCGTTTGAAGGGATCGTCCCCCCGCTTTTGAAAAAGTTTGATGCCGATGTTGTTTGCGTACAGGTGGGGGGTGATGGGCACCGTGACGATCCCCTTGCCCATCTTAATCTCACCAGCAACGGGTATTCCAGGGTACTGAGGATCATCAACGAGAACGCGAAAAAAATAGTGGCTACAGGTGGAGGCGGGTATAACCTTTTTAAAACATCCGCTTTATGGGCCCTTGCGTGGTCAGTATTCTGTGATATTGAACCACTGGATGATTTTGCCGGTTCAGTGGGGGGGATGATGTATGGACCTGAATCAGAAGCAGGTTCTCTGTTCGACGAGCCATATGCTATTGGCGGATTTGAAAAGGACCAGTGTTATCAGCATGTAACGGATGTGATCAGGTACATTAAGAAAATTGTATATCCGCTTCACGGGATACCTGGTTGATGGCAATTATTACCAGAATTTAATACCGCATTTCCGAATGGAATTATGTTCGACACTAATCCTGGAACCCATGTAGATGGTACAATATCTGCCGCTTTTTACTGAGCCGGTATTGACTACTTTGCAGTGATGAAATTGTTCTGTACCATGTGCCTCGTGAATATGTCCGCATATGCACAGATCCACCGGGTGTGATTCAAGAAAACTGCTGATTGCCCTGCTGCCCGCGTGCATTCCGAAAAACGTCCTGTCCCTTACTCCCCTTGGCGGGCTGTGCGTTACCAGTATTTTCCTGGCCGCGTTTTTGATCTTCTGGTACCCTTCGTGCAACCAGCTTGTTATCTCATCTTCTGAGTATTCGGATGGAGTATTTATCGGGGTGGGGCTTGATCCCCCCACGCCGAAAAAGCCTGTATCCCGCACTATTTTCCCGTCACCATGTATGCAGATATTTTTCTTCTGAAGTAAATCAACAACTGACAGGTCGTCCCAGTTCCCATGAACCGCTATAATATTAGGATTATAAGAACTGATTATGTCAAGCTGGGTTGCTGCTTCTTCAGCAGAATGCGTTTTTGTCAGGTCACCGGCAAGCACAACAATATCCGCCGAAGAGACAGCGTTGCCAACCATTTCAAGTTTTTTAGCTGTGCCATGAAGATCGCTTATTGCAAATAGTATCATTTGAGAACCCCGGGAAAATGAAGCTGTTAGTTAAGATATTACTTGTAATCATATGCCATGTTTTATAATAATAGTCAAGCAATTAGGCACACACAGGGGTTGACGTGAAAATTGGGAGATATATTGTTAAGGCAGTATTCGTATCGCTCATTTTGTCCATGATTATGCTGCCGGGATGCATGCAAAACAACCAGGAGAAGATGAATACCGGAAACCATGTACTGCTGTTTCATGGACTGGCCATGAACAGTTTAGTGATGTATCCACTGGAGCAATACCTGGAATACCGGGGATATGCTGTACATAATATTGGATATCCGTCAACAAGTATGACCATTGAAGAGATCGTTAATAATTACGTAGAGCCACAGATCGAGAAGGTCTACAGGGAATCGGGCCAACCTGTGCATATCGTTACCCACTCAATGGGTGGTATCATTGTGCGGTATTATCTTGCGAAAAAACGAAATATACATGTGAGATCAATGGTTATGATCGCACCACCCAACAGGGGAAGCTTTATGGCAGATGTGTTAAAGGAGTTCGCTATAGCACGCTGGTTCTTTGGGCCCGCACTGGAACAACTGGGCACCGATGGTGAAAATATTATTGATGAACTGTACCCGTTGCAGGTGCCAACCGGTATTATAGCAGGGTGTTACTCGTTAAATCCCGTGAATTCATGTATTATACCCGGTGAAGATGATGGTACGGTGGCAGTAGCAAATACGATTGCACCCGGCATGCAAAACTTTGCTGTTGTCCCGAACAGTCATACCGGTATACTGTTTGACCGGGCTGTGCATCGCATGGTTGCTGATTTTCTTGCCAGCGGAGAATTTTAAACACTCATTTTTTCTTTATGTATATGGTCTTATCTACAGTTGCAACAACCTGGCCTTCCCTGTCCAGCACATCTACTGAAAGAACTGGGAATATCGTATCTCCCTGTTCAAGTTGATCACGAATTTCACGGTATTGCGATTCTGTTATATGAAAACGGGCATGCAGCCTGGTTTTCCCGGGTTTTTTAAAGGTTATTGTGGCACTTTTGTCCCATACAATATAATCTTTGCCGAGGTTTTCCATTAATAAGATCATATAGAATGGATCACACATGGAATAGATGGAACCACCATACTGTGTTCCAACGTAATTCCTGTTAAATGGTGTAAGTTTCAGTGTAACATCGATGGTTTTAAGGTCGGGGGAAACCCTGACCCGGATCCCGGCTCCTAAGAAGGGAGGATACAGGTTTACAAGCTTGAAGAGGACTTTCTGTCGTTTCATGTATTATCTCACACGTAGTATATTCAGCATGTAATCATACGATGATAACGACAGGTTGTCATCCGTCAAGACATTTGGGGACTTCTCAAAATATGATGCGTTATACTCCCCTGTCTTCATCAAATATTTCAGCAGGAATTGATAGTCCAAAATACCTGATTGCCGCCACCAGCCTGTCACATTCATCTACATAGTGGAGGATAACTGGACCTTTCGGTTCCTCGTAATCCCGGTAAACGTAAGGTGCTGTCTTATTCATGCTCCTAACCCTGTTATCCAAATCGGTACAAAAATGATGGCTTAATATAAGAATATAACGCTTTTTTGGGGAATTTCAAGAGATATGGGTATAATATGCAAATTTTAACATAGTTGTAATGTTTGACATTGACGTTATTATAGATAAGGTGATTGTTATTTCGATAATAGCCAAGTAGTTCCAAAAATATCTTGAACTACAGGACATCTTGTTCTATCAGGTGACACATCATGTGATAATGAGAGGTAAAGATGTATATTGACACGCATGCACATTTCGATATGTGCATTAACGACTCTGACAGGAGTGCAGAGGATATTTTTTCATCTATGCAAAAGGAAAATGTTACAAGTGCGGTTCATGTCGCTATAGATACGGATGGCCTGGAATGGGCATACCGTTTTGCAAAGGATAATTCAAGAAGAGGAATTCTTTTTACACTCGGCATCCATCCGTCATCAAGTGCATCTGATGATGAACTGAACACACTGGAAAGAATGGTTGAAAAGGTTGTTAACAACGGGGACATGGATTTACTATTTGGGATAGGAGAAACAGGTTTGGATTTCTACAGGATGAGAAAGCCTGCTGAAATGCAACGTCATTCATTTGAGTTTCAGCTGGACCTGTCCATCCAGAATAACCTGCCCGTGATAGTACACAGCAGGGAGGCTTTTGATGATACGTATGCGGTACTGAAGAAACGGGCACCGGTAAAGGGAATAATGCATTGTTTTCCTGGAGATGCAGCAATGGCGAAAAAGGTACTGGACATTGGCATGTATGTTTCATTCGCAGGGAATGTCACGTTCAAAAAGGCAACCGCACTTCATGAATCAGCTTCGTATGTCCCTGGTGACAGGTTGTTGCTTGAGACTGACGCACCGTTTTTAACGCCGGTCCCTTTCAGGGGAAAGCCAAACTGGCCGGAATACGTGGTACACACATACAGGTTCGTATCCGAATTGAGGAAGGAATCATTGTCAAAACTGGTTGACACCGTTGCAAATAATTTTAAAATTATAAATGCTTCTAATTAGTAAATACAGTGAGGAAGATGAACCCAAGAATATTGTCATCTGATTTCCTGGTCATTGGCAGCGGGATAGCGGGGCTGGCCTTTGCAATTAAAGCGTCGCAGCTTGGTACAGTAAATATTGTTACCAAGAAAAGGGACAGGGACTCAAGCACCAATTATGCGCAGGGTGGGATCGCAGCTGTCCTGGCCCCGCAGGATTCCCCGGATGCCCATATCCAGGATACGCTTGAAGCTGGCGCGGGTCTATGCAATCGGGATGCAGTGGAGTTGCTGGTGAAAAGTGGTCCATATCGTATCCATGAACTTATGGATTGGGGGACCCGTTTTACTACCAGTATTAACGAAAAAGGTGAAGAAATACTGGACCTGGGCAGGGAAGGTGGACATACATGTAACAGGATCGCTCACGCGAAGGACCTCACGGGCCAGGAAATTGAAAGGGCATTGATACATACGATTTCCGAAATTGAAAATATACATGTGTATGAAGACCATACAGCGGTTGACCTGCTTACGGAACATCAGCTGAAGTTTTTATCCGGTGAAAACGAAATAAAAAGTGACCATATTACCTGCTACGGCGCGTACATCCTGGAAAATGCTACAGGGATAGTAAATATTTTCAGGTCAAGAATAACCTTCCTTGCAACTGGTGGTGTTGGGCAGGTATACCTGCATACCACAAATCCATTGATCGCGACGGGCGACGGTATAGCAATGGCGTACCGTGCCGGTGCGAAAATAGCTGACATGGAATTCATCCAGTTCCATCCAACAACCCTGTACCAGGAAAAATACGAAGGCCGCTCATTTTTAATAAGCGAGGCGGTAAGGGGGGAGGGGGCCATTCTGGTAAATTCAAGGGGAGAACGTTTCATGGAGAAACTGCACCCATTGAAAGAGCTGGCACCCCGGGATATTGTGGCGAGGGCAATTGACAGTGAGGTAAAACGTCTTGGTGACCGTTATGTATACCTTGATATAACCCATAAGGACAAAGCATTCCTTATAGACAGGTTTCCCAATATTTATGAACATTGTATGAAGGTGGGGATTGATATTTCGAAAGAGCCGATCCCTGTTGTCCCGGCGGCCCATTACCTTTGCGGTGGTATTGTCTCCGATCTTAATGCACGGTCAACCATACGAAACCTCTACGTATCCGGCGAATCATCATGTACCGGGGTACATGGAGCCAATCGACTTGCCAGCAATTCGTTACTGGAAGGCGTGGTTTTCTCACATCAGGCGTTTATACACCTGCAGAGTATATTCAAGGATAAAAATAAGCTTGATGATATACCCGATTTTCCACAATGGGACAAGAAGGGCACATTCGACCTGGAAGAATGGATATTGATACAGCATAATATTGAAGATGTTAAGAGACTGATGAGAGATTACGTTGGTATAGTGCGTTCTGACCGGCGGCTTGAACGGGCGTACAGGCGTATTATTTTGCTGGAAGAAGAAATTCAGGATTACTACAGGAGAAGCACACTCTCATCCCAGTTGATCGAATTGCGCAACCTGGCTACCGTTGCAAAACTGATCATCAGGAGTGCAATGGAACGGAAGGAAAGCAGGGGACTTCATTATACTACTGATTATCCTGAGCCTGTTGACTCCATGAAAAAAAATGTTATACTGAAATCAGGTGAAGAACCGGAATTCAAAAGCATTGAACACATGTATACAGCAGGATGAGACAGGGGTGTGATCAATTATGGCAACAGAATTAACCATACACGGGATGGTGCAGGGCGTTTTCTGCAGATCCTATTGCAGCCAGGTAGGCCGTAAACTTGGCATACGGGGCGCAACCTCGAACAGGGCAGACGGGACCGTACAGGTCTTGCTTGATACAGATGATGAACAGGAAGTGGAAAAGTATATCCAGGTCATTCGTTCAAATCCATACGGTTTTCGTTTCCACGGTGATATTCAAAAAATTGAAAAAAGTGACTACTCGGGTCCAATTTACGGGGACTACCAGTTTTAGATTTTTATTTCATTTTTACCGGGCGTGGAACCTTCATTCTCCTCGCATACACGTTTGCGAAGGTACGGTGTAATTCCCTGGAGTTCAGGTTGAGGAAATTCATATACGGTTTGTTCTTCACCTGGCTGTAAAAATCCATCAATTCATCTTCAAAGTATTCATCGAACTTTTTCTTTGAGCCGCCGTGTGAGGCCTTGTATTCTCCCATTCGCCGGATGTCACCGTTAAACCCCGGATCCACATGGTAGAGTTCGTGGAAGATAACCCGAAGTTTATGGTATGCGTTGAGATCGAAGAAACGGGGCATGTAAAAGTATATTACGTACAGTATCTCCCTCTCTTCATTGATCAATGTGGGTATGGTATAAAATTGTCCCCTGAATTTCTGGATCTTTTCTCCGTTCTTGAAACGCATGGGTACCAGCTTGCCGTATGTGGCTCCCCTGCTGTTCTTTCGGTTGGAAGCGCAACAGACAAGCATTCGTGATGGGTCAACATGAGAAAACGATGGCATGGTGAATGCTATTTCCTGTATGATGACGGAAATGGTATCTGTCACATTAATTGTTTCCCGAGAAGCAGTTTTCCTGTTGATAAATGTCATAATGGCTGTCGTTTTAGAATTTATTTATTGGCTGAAGAGATCATTTCTTCGGCATGCTTCAGGGACAATTCTGTCACCTGTTCCCCGGCCAGCATGCGGGCCACTTCCTGTATCTTTTCGTCCTTCTTGAGGTTTTTCACCATGGTAGTGGTGCGCGAGTTAATGTTTTGTTTCTGCACTATAAAGTGATTGTCCGATAAGGCCGCGATCTGCGGAAGGTGGGTGATTACCAGTACCTGCCGCTGGCTGGATAATGATTTAAGCTTTCTGCCAACAACATCTGCCGTCTTCCCGCCTATACCGGCATCAACCTCGTCAAAGATAAGACTATCAACGATATCAGCTGAAAGAATGACTTTCTTCAAGGCCAGCATTATTCGTGACATCTCTCCACCTGAAGCAACCTTGCGCAATTGCCTGAGATCTTCACCCTCGTTTGCCGAGAGCAGGAATTCAATCCGGTCAAGCCCGTGGGGGTACAGCACGTACCTCTTGTTGTTTGCCTCTATCTCTCCATCGGGGCTTACTTCACGTTTTATGGAGACCCTGAAGACCGTACCCGACATGCCAAGGTCGCGTAATTCGCTGATGACCAGTTCCTCGAGTTTTCTTGCAGCTTCCTTCCTGAGTTCAGATAAATCAAGGGCTGCTGCTCGTGCCTCCTGAAGCTTTTGTGAATACTGCAGGTTAAGCTTGTCAAGTTCTTCCTCGCTTGAGCTGATGGCATCAAGTTCCCTGGATGCCTGGTTGCCATACGCGATGACTTCTTCAAGTGTATCACCGTATTTCTTTTTCAGGGTGGATATAAGTGAGAGCCTCTCTTCCACCTGGTTTATTCTTTCGGGCGAGAAATCCACGGAGTGCTGGTAATCCCTGAGGCTATGCCCGGTATCTTCGAGAGAATACATGGACTCCCTGATTATCTCAAGGATTGAGGATATGTTTGGATCAAAATCCGCAACATGAGAAAGGGATTGTTCTATCTTTTTCAGTCTCTGCAGCACCCCGCTGTCCCCTGACATGAGTTCGGTTGCGGTATTCACTTCGGTGAAAAGCTTTTCCGCGTTGGAAAGCAGCCGTGACTCATTCTGCAAAGTCTCTTCTTCGTTTGGAGACAGGCTGGCTCCCTGTATCTCATTTATTGCATGCTCAAGATAGTCAATCCTGCGTGCTTTTTCACGTTCATCAATTTTGAATGATTCGATACGTTCGCGTATTCCAGAAAGAGTCTCGTGCAATTCCTTTACCGAAGACACCCTTTCGATCAAACCTCCGAAACTGTCCAGAAGTTCTCGATGTTTCGCAACCTTGACTATGTTCTGATGTTCGTTCTGCCCGTGTATGTCAACCAGGTATTCGGATAGTTCTTTCAGCTTGGCAACGGGTATCTGCACGGCATTCGCGAAGGATCGTCCCCTCCCGTTTGAGTATATCTCGCGTCTCAGTATCAGGGTGTTGTCATCAACTTCTATCCCGGACTGTTCAAGGATTGGGAAAAGCTGCGGCAGTTCGGTAATATCAAATACAGCTTCTATGGTGGCCCGGTCAAAGCCCGTCCGTATCATGTCGGTACTCATCTTTTCACCGAGAACGCCGGATAGCGCATCGATCAGGATAGACTTTCCCGCGCCGGTTTCACCGGTAAGGATATTCAGTCCCTTTGCAAAATCGAGGGTAACCTCGTCAATGAGAACGAAGTTTTTTATACGGATCTGTTGCAGCATAAGGTTAACCTGTGTAGTTGCTGTTTATGCCCCACCCCAGTTTCTGGCGCAGTATTTCGAAAAATTTCTTTTCAGGATGGTTTATCAGCTTGACCTCGTTGGGAGATCTGCTGAAGCGAATTTTGTCATTTCTATCAAGTTCAATAGCCACCTGCCCATCGATTGTCAATAATAAATTTTCAAATTCTGATATAATGGAGGCGGTGATGGTCATTATCTCTGGAATGATAATTGGCCGTATGGACAGCATATGGGGGCAAATCGGGTTGAAAATATAAGAATTTTCCACATCCGGCACCATCACTGGCCCACCTGCTGAAAGAGAATATGCTGTTGACCCGGTGGCCGTGGCTATGATCATGCCGTCCCCGGAGAACCTGGTTAAGAATTCTTCGTCCACTTCAAGGTGTATACGTATGGGACGGGAAAAGGATCCCTTGGTGATGGCCGCATCATTTAAAAAATCAATTTGTGTAATCTCCTTGTCTTGCCTCACAAGTGTAGCCTGCATCATTTTTCTGGTAGAGACCGTGTAGTCCTCCTCAACCAGCCTGTCCATGAATGATATGGCCTCGTCGGGATGGAACTCGTTCAGGAAACCCAGCCGTCCCCTGTTTATCCCGAATATTGGTGTACCTGTTCCACTGAATATCCTGGCAGTGCGTATAAAGGTGCCATCTCCGCCAATGACTGCAACTACCTGGGCATTGTTAATGAAGGTCTGCTCGTCGCGCATCAGGGAACGGTACCTTGCACTCAGAGTGCCGTATTCTGGAAGCATCACCGAAACACCGTGTGCCTCCAGGCTTTCAATGATCCTGTCAAGGAGTGGGAGGGAATCGGTGTCGTCCGGGTGTACGTTTATGGACACGTATTGTAACATAACAGCTATGATATAAGCCGGTAACTGGCAAAACGTCAACAAAATAATATTACTGCTGTGCTGATTATCAATATTTTATAAATATTGATAATGATTGGAGAAATTTATTTGATTTTTTAGCTTCTTTTTGATGCCATTTATGAATGGAGATGCGTGGAATTTTCAGTATTCAAGTAAAGGAGATGGACGATGGAATGGAGAAATATGCTGCTGGTGCTGGCAATTACCACGCTGGTCTTTTCCGGGTGCGCAAAAAACGATAAAAGAGAAGTGATACTGTTTCACGCCGGAAGTCTCAGCGTACCCATGAAGCATCTTGAAGAGGCGTTTGAAAAGCGGAATCCCGGGGTAAATGTGCTCAGGGAAGCCTCAGGGAGCAGGTCTGCTGCACGAAAGGTGAGTGACCTGCACAGGGCTTGTGATATCATGGCATCTGCCGATTACACGGTGATACATAACCTGCTTATTCCAGGGTATGCAGAATTTTGCGTTAATTTTGCTGTAAACGAGATGGTGCTTATGCACCGTAAGGACAGTGGGTATGCTGGAAAAATTAACGGGGAAAACTGGTATACCATACTGTTAAAGGATGATGTTCATTATGGTCATTCCGATCCGGATAAGGATCCATGCGGGTACAGGAGTCAACTGGTCTGGCAGCTTGCAGAGATGCATTACAGTGAAAAAGGGCTGTATGACAGGCTGAAAGAACAGTGTCCACCAAAATACGTAAGGCCAAAAGAAACAGACCTGATAGCCCTGCTGGAATCAAAAGTGCTGGACTATATTTTTATATACCGCTCGGTTGCCATACAGCACAGAATGCCATTCGTGGAGTTGCCCCCACAGGTAAGTCTCGGGTCTCCCGGTTACAGCAACTTCTATAACAGGGCAGCCATACAGGTGTCAGGGAAAAACCCGGGTGAAACCATTGAACACAGGGGACAGCCCATCGTATATGGAATAACCATGGTAAAAGAACCGGCAAACAGGGAAGACGCGGTTGCCTTCCTCCAGTTCATGCTGGGTGAAGAGGGACGAGAAATCATTAATTCTGACGGGCAGAAACCCATCAGTCCGCCAGTTACAGGTGAATACGATAAGCTGCCTGCTGAGCTCAAGCAAATTGTGAAAGAAAAATGATCCCGGATCCCATGTTGATATGAAGATATTTGTACCTGTCATCATAATCTTTGCACTGGTCGCATTGGGACTTATAGTACTGCCCCTGGCTGGAATGCTGCTATCCTCTGGCACGGAAGAATTGCTGACGGCCATGGGTGACTCGGAGGTGATATCGGCAATTCTGCTTACCTTCGAAGCTGCGTTCTATGCAACGCTGGGTGCAATACTTCTGGGTACACCGCTGGCATATATCCTGGCCAGGTTCCAGTTTCCCGGGAAAAAGCTTGTAGAATCAATCATTGATATTCCCATCATAGTTCCACATACGGCAGCGGGTATTGCCCTTCTTTCAGTGTTCGGCAGTGGTGTTATTGGCAATGCTTTGAGCGAAGTGGGAATTGATTTTGTTGGAACCAGGGCGGGCATATCGCTGGCAATGGCATTCGTATCGATCCCGTTCTATATTGACTCGGTAAAGGACGGCATGTTGTCAATAGATATGCGGATCGATCATGTTGCCCGCTCCCTGGGAGCCAGCAGAAGCCAGGTTTTTTTCCATGTGCTTCTGCCCATGTCATCAAGGTCAATGGTTACCGGGGCCCTGCTTATGTGGGGACGGGGAATAAGCGAATTCGGGGCAGTGGTTATTCTTGCCTATCATCCGATGATCGCGCCGGTTCTCATATACGATCGTTTCACATCGTATGGCCTTTCGCATTCACGACCTGTGGCTGTTCTTCTCATAATGGCATGCGTGCTGCTTTTCCTCGTAATAAAGTTGATATCACGAATAGGGGTTTCTCGACGTGCTTGAAGTAAGGGGTATCAGGAAAAAACTGGAAACTTTTTCCATGGATATTGATTCCATGAAGATAGAAAAGGGTCATCACTTTGTGCTGCTGGGGCCAACCGGATCGGGGAAGACGCTGTTCCTCAGCATGATAGCGGGCGTAGTGAAACCGGATGAAGGCAGGGTACTTTTTGAGGACAGGGAGATCACCGGCATGAAACCGGAGTGCCGTGGTTTTGGCATGGTCTACCAGGATTCGGCACTTTTCCCGCATCTGGGTGTTGAAGAAAATATTGGTTTCAGCCTCAAGATGCGAAAGGAACCGGGAATCGCTATAGATGCTGCTGTGGGCAGGGTTATGCACCAGTGTGGCATACAGCATCTGAAGGGGAGAAGCGTGAAGCATCTCAGTGGCGGAGAAAAGCAGCGGGTGGCGCTGGCGAGGGCTATTATAGGCAGGCCGGGATTGCTGCTTCTGGATGAACCTTTCAGCTCCCTTGATTTCAAGACAAGGGAAGAAATGATGGACCTGATCGGGATAATACGAAATGAATATAACCCCACAATACTTCACATAACGCATGATTTCGAAGAGGCCCTTACCCTGGCAGATGATGCCGGTATAATAGATAATGGGACGGTTGTTCAGCACGGAAGAAAAGGGGAGGTCTTTCGCCATCCAAAAAACGCGTTCGTAGCCGAGTTTGTTGGCGCAAAAAATATTTACTCGGGGAAAATAGATCAGAAAAATTACAAAACAACTTTTTTAACAGATGAAGGTGTAGAGCTTTTTATTGGTCGAAGGGTTGAAAGGTCAGCCGGGGGGGCAATGATACGGGCAGAAGACGTGATCATATCTAATGTGCCACAGGAAAGTAGTGCGACCAACCAGATACGGGGAATAGTACACTCGGTACAGGAAAAGAGGGGGGTATTCGAGATCACCATTGATGCAGGGATAATTGTCCATTCCTACATAACTGGAAGATCAGTGGAAGAACTAAAATTGCAAGCCGGGAATAAAGTATTTGTCATATTCAAGGGTAGTTCGATACATTTGTTTTAAATAACGTGGAGATGCCGTGAGCGTATGACTAAAAGACTTCTTTTGATCCCATTTACTATCTGCCTGTTACTTGCCGTCATTCCCGTGACAGGTGTGCTTTCTTTGCAGGATGCTGACATGTTGAACGCAAAGGGTCACAGTTTTTTTGTTAATGGAGAGTATCAAAAAGCTGAAGAGTACTTTAAAAGGGCCATCAATATTGATCCGACAGTGAAATATTTCCATAATAACCTTTCAGTGGTGTATATGAACCAGGGAAGATATAACAGTGCGTATAAACAACTGAAAATAGCTATTGCCCTGGATGACCGCTATGTAAAGGCTCTTTCGAATATGGCAATTACCTGTTTTCATCTCTTTAAATTCCATGAAGCATACACCTATTACCAGAACGCACGATCAGCGGATGCCTCGTATACCAGTGACAGGTTTCAGAAGGCCAGGGTTATTGCTAAAGTAGAAAGGCTTTACGAAGAGAATCCCGATGAGAAGCGACTGGGCCTTATTCTTGATTACCTGAAAAAAAAATAATGTACCGTTCAACAGGGTGTTTATAATATCCGGCTGCTGTCCAGTAAGATGGTAACAGGACCGTCGTTGTGTATCTCAACCTGCATATGGGCGCCGAAAATACCGGCATTGACCCGGTGGTTGTCATTTTGAGGATGGTATGCGTTCTTTACCGTATCCACCAGCGCGTTGAACATCTGTTGTGCCCGTGCCGGTTCCATGGCATTTGAAAAAGAGGGTCTTCTTCCCTTCCTGGCGTCACCATAGAGCGTGAACTGTGGTACGAGGAGAAGTTCTGCCGAGATATCCTGAAGTGAAAGGTTCATGAACCCTTCACTGTCGTTAAAAATCCGCAGGCCCAGTATTTTATTGACCATGTAATCTATGTCATCTTCGGTATCGTCACGGGCGAAACCGAAGAGGGCACAAATACCTCTACCAATCGAAGCAACCACGTTACCTTCAACGGTAATGGAGGCCCTTTCAACTCTTTGTAAAACGGTTCTCATTAAATATGCGTTTCAGAGAGATTAACTTAACTTGGATTTAAGCGTGTTTTCAGGCTGAACTCCCACCATTCGGTCAATTTCTTCGCCATTCTCGAAGAGAATAAGTGTTGGTATGGATGATATCCCGAATTTCTGGGCGGTTTCAGGGTTTTCATCCGTGTTCAGCTTGACTATTTTCGCATTGATATCCCCGCCTTCTGATAATTTTTCGAGAACGGGTGTCTGCATTTTACAGGGTCCGCACCATGGAGCCCAGAAGTCAACAAGCACTTTCCCGGATTCTTCCAGAACGCTGTTTTGAAAATTCTGATCAGTGACACTTTCAAGGTTTGACATGATTCCTCCTGCGTCTAGTAGGGTATTATTTATGTAGTGCATAGAAAAGAGTATAGTAAGCAGTGGATATACTATCAACAATTTTTCATGATGGACCAAAAAAGACGGTGTTTAGTGGTTGTCTGATGGTGATTATCGTCCGATATGTAAAGAGTATATGTGGAATATACAATTCTACTGAATACAGCAGGAGTTTTGTATGAAGCGAACATCCCTACTGGTTATCATAACAGCATGTGTAATCAGTTCCATGATGATGGTTTATGCCCAGAATGGAAATGACCAGCCAGACGATGAGAACAGGAAGGGCAATGCCAACCTGCCGGCCGGCTATGGTGATCTCTCATGGGGCAGCTATTTTTCAGAAGCCCGTGAAAAGGTTAAGGGGACAATAGTCAATTATGATGAAAATAAACGTATCGTGACCAGAGACGGGGAGATACAGTACAACTACGGCTATTTTTATCCCGACCCCGAAGTAGTAAATGAAAATGGAGAGGTGGCAGAAGGTGAAGCTGACGACAAAGATAACCCCGCCCGCCTTTACTTTGTAGTAGTGCGCTTTCCCTATGTTGCCATGGAAGACGTGAAAAAGAAAGTCGTGGAAAAGTATGGAGAGCCCCAGGGCGAATCAATGCGTGACAACCAGGGCGCCTATAGCTGGGAATCAGATCAGACAACGGTTATAATGTGGGTAGACAGCTATAACGATAAACCCTACTGTCGAAAATTGACCTACATGAGCAAGGTGATCGCCAGGGACATCAATAAATACCGTAAAGATCTTTTCAATAAGAAAGAGAGGGAAATATTGCGCCGTCTTTCACCCTGATGTCATGGTATCGAGATCATTGATGGGTGATAAATACCGGGATAAGGCCAATCCCGTCTTCCAGCGAATCAAGCGCCTTCCCGATAACCGTTCCAGTTTTTTCGAATGAATCGATAACACCTGCCATTCCGCAACCGGGAGTGCTGGATGTAACGATGAGATCACCCGGGCGAACCGGTTTCTGTCGCGCATCAACTTTGCATAATGCTTTCCCGGAAATTGCAATGGGGTATACCTGTTTCTCCTCCCTGGTATTGTCGAAAACCAGTACAGGATTTCCAGCCACTATTCCAATTACGGCCCTGTTATAAGGTGTACGGGCCCTTGTAAGGGTTGAATTCCCTTCTTCGCTTACCACCAGGAGATCTCCCGGTGATATGTATTCCACGTCGGACGCCACAAAATTCTCTACAATATTTGCCGGGAATTCATTGTCCCTGGATGCTGCATCAATGTGTATGCTACCGGTGAATTCTGAAGTGCCGTTGACCTTTAATGCCTTTCCTTCTCCAATGAGATTGAAGGAATCATCGTACTCGCCGATATTCCCAAAGCCATCAACTACCAGGGAGTAATCATGTTCACTTGAAAAGACTCCCCCCGCGCCGAACCTGGATACGCTAACGATGCCGCATCCTTTCATGTCCCCGTCCTGGTAACCCTGTGATTGGGCGCGGATGCCGGTGAACCTGCCATGGCCGATAACACCGTATCCACGTGTATCCGTATTTTCATCTGGAAGTGATATGCCGGCAATGCCTGCTCCACCACTTCCCGTAGATGTGTTCCTGCCCCATATGGAAGTACCGTCCGAAGATGGGGGTACAATACCCTGGATCTGAACAGCACTGCCAGAAGTAATGGCCATTGTGCCGGTATGAGAGTTATGATCATGCTCTACCGGTGCGTAATGGTGATCATGGGGAAGCGGTTCCCTGGCATCGTGCAGCCTTGGATCGTCCGCCTGTATCGCAAGTCCCTTTGCTGACTGCCCGCTGCTCGCCAGTTGAACAATACCGGGAGCATCGGTTGAGGAATGTTTTAATCTCTTATCATTGCCCTGAACGGCAACACCCGGGGCGTCTTCCCCGTCTTCAGCCAGTTCCACGATGCCCTTTGTGGTTGTGGTGGCATGCTTTAAGCGCCTGTCGTTTCCCTGTACTGCCAGGCCGTCACTGTCCTCCCCGTCCTCGGCCAGTTCTACAATTCCCGGATAGGTGGTTGTTGCCTGCCTGAGGCGCTTATCATTGCCCTGTACTGCGGCCAGGGAGGAGGTGTCCTCATCGGGGGCAAACCTCATGATCCCTATGTGCTGCTCGGTAGCCTCCCGGAGGCGGTGATCATTGCCCTGAACGGCAACACCCGGGGCGTCTTCCCCGTCTTCAGCCAGTTCCACGATGCCCTTTGTGGTTGTGGTGGCATGCTTTAAGCGCCTGTCGTTTCCCTGTACTGCCAGGCCGTCACTGTCCTCCCCGTCCTCGGCCAGTTCTACAATTCCCGGATAGGTGGTTGTTGCCTGCCTGAGGCGTTTATCATTGCCCTGTACCGCAGCCATTGGAGAAGATTCCCCGTCGGCAGCCAGGCGCAGAATACCCATGGATTGTTCAGTGGCGTCCTTTAACCGCCTGTCATCCCCCTGGACTGCGGCAAAGGGTGAATTCTCGCCATTTGTGGCAAAACGCAGAATTCCTTTTGCGGAAGTGGTAGCGTCCCTGAGGCGGTGATCATTTCCCTGAATGGCAACGCCGGGAGCGTCTTCCCCGTTCTCGGCCAGTTCCACGATCCCCTTTATGGAAGTGGTAGCGTCTTTGAGGCGGCGATCATTACCCTGAACTGCAACGCCGGGAACGTCTTCCCCGTCTTCAGCCAGTTCCACGATGCCCCTGGTCATGGTTGTGGCATCTTTCAACCGCCTGTCGTTACCCTGTACCGCCAGACCTGGCTGATCTTCGCCATCCTCAGCCAGTTCAACGATACCTGCATTGGTTGTGGTGGCGTCTTTCAACCGCCTGTCGTTACCCTGGACAGCACAACCCTGTGTCTGCTGTCCGTTGTCTGCAAGCCGGACAATGCCCGGAGCATGGTTAGTGGCGTACCGTAACCGGGAATCATTGCCACGAACCACCCCCTGTTCCGACTCCAGTCCGTCCGGACAAAGCTTAACAGTACCAAAACCTGTTTCTGTCGCTTCCTGGAGTCTTGAGTCGTTTCCCTGTACCGCCGAGCCGGGAGTGTTTTCCCTGTCATATGCAAGTCGTACAATACCGTGCTTGATCTCTGTTGCTGCTTTCAGGCGTGAATCCGATGACTGCGTTGCAAGACCATCCATTGCGATGCCGTCTTCGGCAAGCTGCACAACCCCCTTGAAAATGGTGGTGGCATCACGGAGGCGCCTGTCGCTTCCCTGGACAACTGACCCGTGGGTATCTTCCCCGTCCCTTGCCAGCCGTACAATCCCTGCCTGGAAAATGGAAGCATGCGGGGTAATGTCTCCAATGGAATGGGTGTGAGAATTTTCGTTGGATGCGGCATACAGGCCTAACCCGGCTATCCGGGCACCGTACTTGTCCTTTTCAATTGCCGTGGTATTTAATTCAATCCGGATATACCTGGCGTTTGAGATACCCGTATCCCACGCATATGTTGTTGCCGGCTCGGCACGGAAGCGTTTTTCTTCAACTACGGGTGTCCATATGTTGTTGTCAGCGCTTATTTCTATGTAAAACTGTTCCGGGAAACCGTTAATTTCTTCAGATGGAGTGAGGATGGAAATACAGTTTAGCGGGAATACGTAACCGAGATCTATGTCAATTGACTGCCTTGAGGCAGAAGTTGTTAATTCTGTTTCCCAGTATTTACCCGGGTCCTCATCAAGCAACATTTCAGGTTCATGTTCGTACGAAGAAGAACTGCTGGCATCTACGCGGTGAGCCCCGGCTATGCCGCACCTGATATGGCCAAGCTCTGCAAAGAAACGGGCACCTACCTTGATGGTGCGGGTAATATAAACACGTATGAAACGTACGGTGGTCAGGCCAGTCTGCAGGCTGTAAAACGCATCATCCTCAAGGGAAAACTTGAATTCATTAGACAAAATATACCAGTTTGAGCCGTCCAGGCTGTACTCAATGCGGAAATCATTGGGGAACGTCGTCTTCCCGTTTATAGAAGGATGTATTTCAATATAGTTGAGGGCCTGCTCCTGCTGGAGGTCAATAACAATGTGTTCCGGAACAATGGAATTGCTCTTTCCGGATGACCAGAAGGAATCATCTTTTTCGAGGACATGCCCTGGGCCATGGGACTCGTCCAGCTGGCTCGAGCACCCCGCAATTATTGCAGAATAAAAATTATTTTTTATGACGTTTATGCGTTGCATGTACTATCTCCGGAATATTTATGAAGAATTCTCATCTTTGAATTACAGCTTCCAGAAGAATGGGTTGTCAATTGTTTTATTACCATTATGAAAGGAATTACGGTGTACACATGGAGCCTGCGGAGTATCGTCAAGGTGCTTGTACCACCATTCCACCCCGGAAAATTCGTGACAGGGTGATAAATAGTAATTAATGAACAAATAATGCTTTATTTTTTAGACCAGAAACTGGTAGCATGGACATGTCTGGGATATGAAATAAAAAAAACGGAATAATTTGGCGGGTGAACTTCAACCTGGCAGGTTTTGCTTAATGAATGTAGTAGAAGAGAAAACACCAAAAGGGTATATTGTAAAAATATTCACAGAGGATAACAGGTACCTTATTTTTGACAGCAGGGGGGGATCTGTATTCAAGGACGGGAAGAAGTCCCGCCCCTTTCACAACGTTCTCAAGATACTGTTCATGGGCCCACATTTTAAGGTGAGAAATAATTACACCCAGGACCTGTCCCTGGTAAAGGTAAGCAGGGACAGCATGGTGCTTCCGTACCAGGATGAACGGGAGAACAGGCGAAAGTATATATTCATCCAGGTCGATACCGAGATCGACATGGTTCCTGTGAAAATACTCCATTTCGCAAACCTTGGACAGCTGGTTAAGGAAATAAAGCGAAAAGAAGAACAACCGGATTACATCATCGTTGATCAAACCATTTCGAAAAACGATATAATTGTCATCAAGAACAGGTGCCCGGATTCACATGTACTGCTGGCCTCAGAGGCCGGTCCAGGCGGCAATGATGAAAAAGGCAGGGAGGATGGGCAGCACGAAAAGGATGAAGAAGGTGTTGAAGATGTGGACCTGAATATGCTCTCGCGTAATCCGGTATTCCTTGCCAGGGTGCATTTACGCAAGATGCATCTTTCGAGGGTTAAGCAGCTGATGCTGGACTTCGATCTCCAGGCCATTGATATAGAATATATCATAAGCTTTCTCCACACCATGCTGGAGAACCGGGAAGATTCAGAGGAGATACAAAAATACAGTCATAAGATAGAAGAGCTGGAAACCTCTTTCCAGTTCTATTATCATCTTCTGCAGAAAGACGATGAGAAAGTACGAAATATGATAGAAGCCCTGGATGACAAGAGCATGCTTCCATCATATTTCACAATTGCGTCAAAGGTTAAACTCCTTTTCCCGGGTAACGAGGATCAGCTTCTTTTTACTGAATATGAGAACATGCTCTGGGAAAAGAGCGAACAGTTGTCGGAATAATCTTTACAAAACCAGGAATTGCCATGAAGAGACTGCTGCATGTAGTAATTGTCATACTATTACTAATTATACCCGGAACAGCCAGTGAACAGTTCTGGGCTGTATATTTTACCACCCCTCACCTGGGCAAGATCCGTGCTGTACAAGACCATCCTGAAACCGTACTGAAGGGCATGATAGATGATTCCAGCCGGGAGGTTATCGGGGCATTCTATGAATTAACATCCCCCGTGATAATTCTATCCCTTGTAAATGCGTTCAAACGGGGGGTGGACGTGAAGATCGTGGTTGATACCGATAATGTACATGAAAAAGCGTTCCAGGATATTATTGCAGCCGGTATCCCGGTAGTGGATGACCAGCGAAGCGGGATAATGCACAATAAGTTTTGTATCATTGACAGGGAAATCGTCTGGACAGGCTCGTATAATCTCACGCGAAACGGTGGTTTCAAGAATAATAACAACGCCATATCGATAAGGTCAAAAGAACTGGCCGGTATTTTTCGTACCGAGTTTTTTGAGATGTTTACCCATCGCATTTTTGGGAACAGAAAGGAGTTCATGCCTTTCCCCTTTCTCCTGAACAGGTATCATGTGGCCATTCAGGGTAGCAAAATCAATGTATACTTTTCACCGGAGGATGATATAGAGACTATTATCATAAAAAGATTACGCGGGGCCAGGCGATCCATCCATTTTATGGCATTTTCTTTCACAAGTAATGACATGGGGGAAGAGATAATACGTGCCCATAAGCGGGGAGTGAAGGTAAAAGGCATATTTGAGAAAAGGGGTGCCGGAACAAGGTATTCCGAGTTTGTAAAGATGAAGCTGGAAGGGGTCCCGGTTATGCGGGATGAAAATCCATACGCAATGCATCACAAGGTCATCATCATTGATGAAACTATTGTTATTACGGGATCTTATAACTATTCAAAAAGTGCCCGCATAAAGAATGATGAAAATGTTATAATTTTTGATCATGCGGGTGTTGCCATGCAATACCTGGACGAGTTCAAACGCCTGTATCGTTAGAAAAAAATGCTTTACTGATTAATGTACTATTACTACATTTTGTAATAGTACAAAAGGGTAGTTAGATATGCATGAAGGTGACGATTGACAAATGAAGCTTAAAAGTGTGTTGGCTAACAGGTTTGTGCAGTTGATCGAAGAGAATCACCAGGATATTACAGAGCAGTATATGAATAACCTGCTCAGGCATCCTGAGACCGTCGCGTTCAGGAACGTGGACAGGCAGGTGATATATGAATATGCTGATAACCTGTACCGGGAACTCTCCAAGTGGATCGCAAAAAATTATCCCAAGGAGGATATCGCCGTTCACTACAGGAAAGTTGGGCATGAGCGTTTTGAACAGGGAGTACCCTTTTCGCAGGCCATAAAAGCGCTTTCGTTGCAGAAAAGGCATCTATGGCTCTTTGTCCTTGATAAGCTGTATGATGATTCCATGGCCTATAAAGAAGCGCTTGACCTTAATAACCGGGTGGTTTTATACTTTGACAGGGCTGCATTTTACATGCTCCAGGGATACGAAGACCTGTTGTATAATAAGCTGTAACGGCCGAATTTATTAAAAATGTCTTCAGAAATTGAAAAAAAACTGGAAGCCCTGTGATGTGTGCTACATTGAATCTGGCCTGCTTGAGTAAGTAATGGTGATTGCAAAAGAATATTAAAAAATAAGAAAATTTTTATTGACAATTGCAGGCACATGATTTTAATTGCAATCCGCTGCGGAAAACAAATACTGATTCCGTGAAGGTGAACCGGAAAAATTAGTTACTTTTTTAAAAAATCGTTTTTAAAAGCTTGACAAGAATACCGCGTTTCACTATATGTTCAAGACGCTGTAAGCGTAGAACATCTGTTCTTTTAATTTATATATCAACTTTTTTTGAACTGTTAAAAAACAAAATTCGTTAAGTTTCAATCTTAACTTGACGATGTTCGAAAACGTAGGTATATTTCATCAAAAAGCTGTTATTGCTTGCTCTGGTCGCCAGATGGCGATAGATTTACACAGAGAAGGTTCTTTGAAAACTGAGTAGTACTACACACGTAAATGGTTTCATTTTTGCGTGAAGCTGTAAAGCTTCGTGAACTTCGAATCAAATAACTCTTAAGTTATACTATAACGGAGAGTTTGATTCTGGCTCAGAACGAACGCTGGCGGCGCGTTTTAAGCATGCAAGTCGAACGGGAACCTCAATGCTTGCATTGAGGGGATAGTGGCGAACGGGTGAGTAACACGTGGATAATCTGCCTTTGGGATGGGGATAACCCCGGGAAACCGGGGCTAATACCGAATAACATGCTTTTGCCCAGGCAAAGGTATTAAAGGGTGGGTCCTTCGGGACCTGCTGCCTGAAGACGAGTCCGCGTCCCATTAGCTTGTTGGTGGGGTAAAAGCCTACC
>CAYFSO010000040.1:0-24424 GCA_964345775.1 uncultured Leptospiraceae bacterium
GCAACTGATTTATCTCACTATCTCACCAAGTAATCGCAGTAGAGGTTAGCTGATAGACCCATTGCGAATCGGTCCGGGCGCTGCCCGGGCCGATTACAACTAATGATCATGGAACAAAGAGAATCATATTTTACTGTATACGAAAACAGAAAGCTGAAAGTATTATTCCTGGTATTATTCCTGGCAATAATTGTAAGCCTCGGGTATATATACCGATACTACTTCTGGCCTTTTCTTTTTGCCCTGATCTTCTACATGGGATTGAAACCCCTGCTTGATTTCATTTTAAAATTCATTAAAAGCAGGTTGCTTTGCTCCACCCTGCTTATTGTCCTTCTTATCGCCGTTGTCCTTATCCCCATGTTCATATTGTTGTTGACACTGGCCAACCAGGCATATGCTTTTTATCTCTTTCTTCAGCAGTCATTTGACCCGGTTGTATTTCAGCAGTTTTTGTATAAAAGTGAAGTGGCACAGGGAGTGCTCAGTATCTTCAATATTTCTGAAACAGAGATCATGCAGAAAATCGTGGGTTTTTTGCAAAACATTTCTTTGAACCTGTTCTCAAACCTTACCGGCCTTCTTTCATTTTCCATCAAGTTTGGCATAAATTTTTTCTTTATGCTTCTGATGCTGTTTTTCCTGTTCAAGGACGGGTACAGGCTTGAAGAGCCGTTCTACAAAATAGTTCCATTCCCCGATGACATAGAGATGGATGTGATAAACAGGTTGCGCACGGTCATTAAAATACTACTGGCAGGTAACCTTTTCATAATGATACTTCAGGGGTCCATGCTTGGCATCGGGTTTGCTATTGGCGGTGTGGGGATGCCGTTATTGTGGGGAAGTATCGCGGCAATATTTTCACTCATCCCGGTGATAGGTACCATGTTTATATGGGTACCGGCAGTATTGTATCTTCTGGCCCTCGGGTATTACGTGGATGCAGGGATTGTGGCATCCTGGTGCCTGTTCTGGTATCTTTTTCTTGAAAACCTTGTCAAACCTGTTGTTTTTGGGGAACAGTTGAAATTCCATCCATTGATCTTTTTCTTTCTTCTCATTGGAAGCATACAGGCATTTGGGCTCCCCGGTGTGATTATCGGACCAATCCTTCTCACCCTTTTCTTTACCTTCTGGGAGATGTACAGGATGATAGACATCTATACTGCGGGTTCCAGGGAAGCAGGTGTCAAGTCAGCCGAAGAAAACGGGACCTGATCAGTTCACCGAAAAATGTTTGAACGATGCCTCGATCTGCTCGGAGTACACGGAGTACCGGTTTTTCCCCTGTTGTTTGCTCCAGTATAAGGCCTTATCCGCATTCCTGATCATGTCGTCAACTTTCAGGGCGTGATACGGGAAGCTCGATATCCCTATGGATGCGGTAATGTTTTTTTTAACCCCGTTATAAGACGCACGTTTTACGCTTGATACAATTCGATGTGCTACCTTTTCAGCATCCGGGATTGGTGTCCCGGGAAGCATAATGGAAAATTCTTCTCCGCCATAGCGGGCAATGGTATCGTACCGTCTGCATGCATTTTGAATTCTAAGCGCAAATTCCTTTAACACGTTGTCGCCACACTGATGTCCATGCTGGTCATTTACGTTCTTAAAATCATCGATATCCAGCATCATCACACTGCAGTTTCGGCCCTTCCTGTCTGACAGGTGTAATTCCTTCTCAAGCGCGTCAATAAAGTATTTCCTGTTATACAGGCCGGTGAGTGCGTCCGTCAGGGATATCCTCATGTAATAATCACGTTCTTCAGCGGCTTTCAGTAATCGCTTGCGTTCCAGTGTCTTGTGTATTACTATGAGCAGGTGATCGTGGTTCAGCGGTTTAACAATGTAATCAAGTGCACCTGATTTCATGAAATCAACCGCCTCGTTTATTGAACCGTATCCAGTGATAACGATGACGTCAATGTCCGGCTTATAACTGTTTATCAGTTGTAACAGCTTAAGGCCGTCAATTTCACCGGGTATTTTCACATCAGTAACAATAATATCGTAGTCTGTTTTTTTAACCAGTTCAAAGGCTGTTGTCCCGTTGTAAGCAACATCCACTGAATGCCCGTCGTCACTAAGTATCCTGGAAAGTAACTTGCAGATGGTTGGGTCGTCATCTACAATGAGTATGGATCCAACAAAATGAACAGGATCATGATACATCTTTTCCTCCCGACACGGATTAGATGATGGAATGGTAATAATATACTCAATGGAGAATGGAGAGACAATAGATATAATTACAAAAAGAAACGCTTTCGCGGCTGTCAAGAAAAAAAAGGACATATAGACTGAAAGAACAAGTTTTCAAAAGATTATTTGACAAATAAGAGGGCAGGTACCATTTATTAGTAGTGCAACTGAAATGACAGTGGAGGAGACAATGAAAAAGCGAGTGATCGGAGCAATTATGCTCTTACTTTTTTTGACAGGCTGTGGGCTGTTCAGGGAAACCATTAAAGTTGACAGGGCGATTGAATATAAACATCAAATGGATCAATCTGATAATCCAGCACAGTCGCAATTGATCAAGAACGAACTAAGCAAGAAAAGGATCAGGCTTGAGAACGTGCTTGTGAAAGATGTGGTTAGCTCAACAAATATTGACTATAATTTCAGCGTTGTGGTTGAAGCGACTTATAACGGCAAGTCAATTGAGTGTTACGTGTATGGAAAAGACTGGTATAACAGGGAGGACGTTGGAACCATTGCCAAATTGAAACCAGGTAAAACAAGGATTGACGTGGTTGGGGATTTTGGAAAGTTTTTCACCCTCCTGGATGACAGTTATACGAAAATTGAAATACTGAACGCAGATATATCTATTAAGAAGGAGAAATAAAAACAAATGGAGTCGTATATTCAGAATCTTTTTGCTGACAGAATAGGTGGGAGCAGGTTTGGAAAAGAGAATAAGATCTACAAGTTCGAAAAGATCAAGCGGGCCAAGCGTGAAGCCATGGAGAAAAACCCGGGGATGTCCATCATAGACCTGGGTGTTGGTGAGCCTGATGACAAGGCATATGACGTTGTAATAAAAACATTACAGGAAGAGGCAGAGAAACCTGAAAACCGCGGTTACTCGGATAACGGGATCGAGGAGTTCAAGGTTGCAGCTGCAAAATATCTTGAAGATGTTTTCGAAGTTAAAGGGATTGATCCGGCAACAGAGGTTGTGCATTCCATCGGGTCCAAGCCGGCCCTTGCCATGCTGCCGTCAGCTTTTATTAATCCAGGAGATGTAACATTGATGACCGTACCTGGATACCCGGTTTTTGGTACCCATACAGCATGGTATGACGGTGAGGTGTATAACGTACAGCTGTTGAAGGAAAACGATTTTCTTCCGGATCTTGATTCAATACCTGCTGATATACTCAAGCGTGCAAAAGTGCTGGTGCTTAATTACCCAAATAATCCAACGGGGGCAGTTGCGACTGAATCCTTTTTCAAGAAGGTGGTAGACTTTGCAAAGAAAAATGAATTGATGGTGGTGCAGGATGCGGCATATGCTGCCCTTACATACGATTCAAAACCATTATCATTTCTGTCCATACCTGGCGCAAAGGACGTGGGCATTGAGATCCATTCCCTGTCCAAGGCATTTAATATGACCGGTTGGCGTATTGCATTCGTGGCAGGGAATCCTCTTGTGGTGAGTGCATTTGCCAACGTGAAAGATAACAATGATTCAGGACAGTTTGTAGCCATACAAAAGGCCGGGATTACAGCACTTGCCCATCCAGAGATTACCGAGGATATCAAGAAGAAGTACCACAGGAGACTTCAGGCGCTTGTAGATATTTTCAACAGGCTGGGCTTTACGGCTTCTGTTCCAGGTGGTACGTTTTATCTTTATGTCGAAATACCGGCAGGAACGGCTGATGGGGGCTTTTTTGAAAATGCCGAGGATTTTTCCCAGTTCTTGATCAAGGAATGTCTCATCTCATCAGTGCCATGGGACGATGCGGGGCATTTTGTACGGTTTTCAGCCACTTTCGAGGCAGAGGGAGGATCAGGTGAGGAAAAGGTTCTCCAGGAGATCGAATCAAGGTTGAGTAGAGTGCAATTCAGGTTTTAATTACTGAAATGCTGATTATACGGGAGGAGACGGGGTGAAAAGAAGATATCTTGTTATTCCGGGTGCGATAGTACTGGTTCTTGCAGTTCTTGCGGTAATTTGGATGGTTTTGATCCGTACCCCTGCTTCTTATGATGGTACCATTACCATGGAAGTGCGTTCGACGGTACGAATTCAGAGAGATGCATCCGGGATCCCCCACATCCGGTCGGATAACCTTCCAGACGCCTACTTCGCAATGGGATTCGTTCACGCGCAGGACAGGATAATGTCCATGGAATTATTGAGAATTCTTTTCCGTGGCCGTTACTGTGAATATGCTGAAAGTGATAAACTGCATATGGACAGGCTGCTGCGTTCGTTGAACTTTTCAGAGAAAGCTGCCATACTTCTGGAGAAACTGGACCAGACCAGCCGGGAATACCTTGAAACCTATACCGAGGGTATTAATTCTTTTAAGAAGAAAGGTCTTAACGAGCTTCCTGGTACCAGTGCTATACCCCATGACCCCTGGTCACCCGCGGATGTGTTGTCAATAATGCTCTTTATCGACTGGAGTAATTCATTCCTTTCAAACCGGGAGATACTTTTCCCGGTCCCGGAAGAGTACGAATACGATGTATCAAGATATTTTTTGCAGAATGACCGGGTATTTGTGTATGGCAGGGAGGACGTGGACGCGGTAGCACATCTAAGGGAAGTAAGGGATTGCCTGGTAGATATACTGGGCCCTTTGGGAACGGGGTGCAGGGGACTGGGTTTTGCTATTCCCCCTTCCCTTGCACAGGATAACGTGCCCGTCCTTTCCTTCAACCTGGATCATTCAATGGATATTTACCCGGCATGGTATCCGCTGGCAATCACTGCTGGCGGCAGAAAATTGCAGGGATATACGTATGCCGGTTTACCCTTCTTCTACGCGGCCACAACAGGTAATTATTCATATCTTCTGTTTTCCCTTGCGGTTGATACCCAGTTCTTTTTCAGGGAACGTATCAGGAAAAGGGAGGACAAGTACCAGTATTTTGCTAAAGGTATGTGGAATGATTTCTCTACCAGGATGGAGATATTCAAGAAGGGAAAAGAGGACGACGAGTCCAAAAGCAGGGTTGTTACGCAGTATTATGCCGACGAGTTTCCTGTAATATACGGGGTAACAGACAGTGGCATGTTGAGTACGGCAGTAACCATGCATTCCGCCAGTCCGGAAGCTTCGGCCATTGCGGCATTACTTGATATATCACATGCTGGTTCTGCAAAAGAAGCTGTGGGGAAGATACGTGGAAGCGGCTTGATGCCGTCGGTACTGGTATTCCAGGATGAAACGGGTACTTTTACCGTTTTCTCGGGCAAGGTTCCCTTTGCAAAAGGCAGGAACAGGGTTGTGCTGGATAGCAGGTATTCATACCTGTCAAATCGTTATCTTGACCTGTATACAGAGGGATTTACTTCGTCACAGGTTGTTATTGCCGGGTCAGGTCACGTGGAATCCTTCCCGTATCAATTCAGGCAGGCAGCTGTGCAGCAGGCGGGAAGTCGTTATGAAAGGCTCGGCGCATTACTGGAAGAAATAAAACACGGTGTTCCAAAAGAGATTGAAAGTGTTCTTTCTGATACCGGTTCCAGCGTGGCAAAAAAGTACTTACCTGTTTACATGACCCTGCTTGAAAAGATGCCGGTAACCTCCGCAAGGCTGAGTCGCCTGTATTTTAATGACTGGGATTACAGGATGGACGAAGGTTCAGTTGCAGCAAGTATTTATCATGCTGTCTCATCGCAACTGCCCGGTGAAATTTTCAGGGATGAAATGCCCGGGTTCGCGCGTGATATACAAATCTATTTTCCCCTGGTGGAGGATGATTTTTACAGGATGCTGGAGGAAGAAAGGGCTGGCTTTTTTGATGATACCGGTACCACGAGGAGAATTGAAACCCGCGATATGATCTTTGATCGGTCTTTTCTGCGTTCTCTGCGTTTTTTGAATGAATCACTGGGGCCCTACATGGAGAAATGGGAATGGGGCAGTCTCCACCAGGCAGGGACGCGGATACCACTAATGAAAAGTGGTTTCTCACTGTACGGGAATTTGTTCAATACCGAACCCACGGGGTTGCATGGTTCTGATAATACAGTATTAAAAAGCAGTGTAAGGTATACCTCTGCCATGTCCGTGGCGGACACCACGGTTGTTTCATCATATATTTGGAATGGAATTATACATCACGCCATGCGCACGGGAGTTTCGCTTAATCCTTTCTCGGAGTATTATGATCTTCTGGATAATTCGGTCACGTATTCACAATGGCACTATACAGATAAAAGTAGTGAGTACAGCAATGAACTGATCTTGAAGCCCGGCAGGTAAGTAAGGGCACAACCCCTGCCAGGTGTGGCCCCTCTGTGGAGCTGATCGGGATCGAACCGACGGCCTCTAGAGTGCGATTCTAGCGCTCTCCCAGCTGAGCTACAGCCCCTCCATGCCCTTTTGATATTATTTAAGCCTGCGTGGCTGAATAGTCAATTACTATTTAAAACGATATTTTGGTTGTAATTTCAGTCAAAATAGTATATCCTTGGTTGATTTTGTACAGTACGATGATATCTGAAAAAAACGCAGGATGTGATCCCGTGAGTTATGGCTGGTAAGAGTACCATAAGAATATCTTATCTTATAATAATTGTAATATCGGTATTTCTCCGATCCCTGCATGCGGATGGTACAAGTAATGTCGTGATCAAACCGGGCTTTACGGAAACTGCGCTGGGAAATTATATTGAATACGTTGAAAATGTTGATCCCTCATTTACCCTGAAGGACATACGTGATAATGCTGGCGATTTTCGTTTCCAGTCCAGCCATACATCACATCCTTCGTTTGGATACTCTGAAAAGCCAGTCTGGTTACGGTTCACTGTTCACAACAAAAAGAATAAACCGCTACGATGGTACCTCGAGTTCGAGTACCCCCTGATCGATACGATTGTACTGTATGTGCCGGGTGAAAAGGGGTACCGGGAGATCCGTACGGGTGATACGGTAAGATATGATTCCAGGCCCGCCCAACTCTACCGTACCTTCGTTTTCCCCCTTCAGGAAGCACCCGGTAAAAGAACATATTACATGATGGTGCAGTCAAAGGGTTCGCTTGTAACTCCACTCACCGCCTGGTCAGAAGATTCACTTCTGCAACGGAAGTTCAGGGAGATGACGGTTATATGGGTGTACTATGGCATAATGCTGGCCCTGCTGTTCTATAATCTCTTTATCTACTTTTCTATCAGGGAACGAAGTTACCTGTACCTGGTTTTTTTCATAATTGGAATTTCACTGTTTTCCCTGGTTAACAACGGACTTGCCTTCAAGTACCTGTGGCCCAATAGTCCATGGTGGGGTAATAAGGCGCATCCGTTTTCGGTGTTCATCGCGATTACCAGTTTTATCCTGTTTACAAGGTCTTTTCTCAATACATCAATTACTCAACCTGTGCTGGACAGGGTCCTGCGAATTTTATTCTATGTTGGTCTACTGGGTGCCGGCCTGGTGTTTCCTTTTGATTATTATTATGGTACCCAGGGATCGGTGTTGTATGCCATGTTGTCCGCGTTGATGTTGTTAATAGCAGGATCACACCAGCTATTTAAGAAACGCAGACCAGCTGTATTTTACATGCTGGCTTCGCTGAGCTTTATAGTTGGCACCCTTCTGCTTTCATTCCGGGTGTTTAACGTTATCCCCGATGTTTTTATAGCTGAATGGGGATACCAGATCGGCTCTTCAATAATGGTGCTTCTTTTCTCGCTGGGGATAGCGGACAAGATAAACACAATTCGTCGAGAAAGGGAGTTCGCTCTATCAGCACTGAAGGAGTCAGAGGCCAAGTACCGGTCACTTGTAGAGAATGCCCATGACGGTATCATCGTGATAATGGATGGAATGCCAGCTTTTGTAAATTCTGCCATGCTGGAAATGTTGAACTATACCGGGCAGGATGTTTATTCAAATGAACTGAGAGATCTTGTCGCGGACACTCCCGAGGGGCACCGTATACTGGATTACTATAAAAAACGAATACGGGGAGATACGGATGTCCCTGCGCGATACGAAGGACAAATGCGTACACGGGAGGGGGTTGTAAAGGATGTGCATATTTCTGCTGTGCCAATAATGATGGGAGAGCAGAAGGGAACACTTGCCATAATCACGGATATCAGCAAGTTGAAACAGGCCCATTATACGATAAAGCAACAGTACTCGGAGATCCAGTCACAGTACGAGGAACTTGAGGCTATAAACGAAGAGCTGATGCAAACACATAATGAGCTGGTTGAAGCAAGCGAAACTGCAAAAAGGGAAAAAGAACAGATCGCTGCAATGCTCCGATCTATCGGTGATGCCGTGATCACCACCGACGTGGACGGAAATGTTTTATTGATAAACAGGGTGGCCGAAGAATTAATTGGCGTAACCCAGGAAGGTGCGGAGGGCCGTCATCTTGTAGAGGTTTTACATCTACGGTACCTTAATACCAGTGATGACTACCCTGACCCGGTTAAACAGGTGATGGCATACGGCGAACTTGACATGATCGGAATTCCCCTCACGTTGATAGACCAGTCGGGTAACCGGCGGACGGTTGAGTTGAACGGGGCACCCATACGGGTGGACAGGGAAGAGACCAGCGGTGTTGTACTGGCAATAAGGGACGTGACCGACAAGCACAAGTTTGAACAGGAGATACTGAAGATGAGCAAGCTTGAATCGCTGTCGGTGCTTGCCGGGGGGATAGCCCATGATTTTAATAACCTGTTAACGGCAATAATGGGAAACCTTTCCCTTGCCAGGGTCAAGCTTCCCGAGGACAGCAACTCCTTTCCCATACTTCAAAAGATAGAGCAGGCAGCACAGAGGGCTGTTGATCTTACACGCCAGCTGCTGGCATTTTCCAGGGGAGGTGAGCCCATAAAAGCGGTCACCTCAATTGTAGAACTGATACAGGAAACGGCGAATTTTATCCTTTCTGGTTCAGGGATTAATTGTGAATACGATATCCAGGAGGATCTGTGGGCCGTTGATATTGATACGGGCCAGATCAGCCAGGTGCTGAATAATATTATGATCAATGCCATGCAGGCCATGCCCGAAGGTGGAACCATTACTGTATCCGCATGGAATTTTGAGGGGAAGCCCGATGTGCCGCTGTCTTCGGGTAAATATGTTATATTTTCAATAAGCGACCAGGGGCCGGGTATTCCCAAAAAGACATTGAACAAGATATTTGATCCTTACTTTACAACCAAGGATCATGGTACCGGGCTTGGCCTGGCCAGCAGTTATTCCATCATCAGGAGGCACGGTGGGCATATAAAAGTTGATTCTGAAGAAGGAGAAGGAACAACCTTTTCAATATACCTCAGGGCTTCTGCGCAGGACGTTGAAAAAGACGAAGATGTGTACCAGGTAAGTTCACAACATAGCGGTAAAATCCTTATAATGGATGACGAGGAGTATATATGTGATGTATCAAGTCACATGCTGGAATACCTTGGATACGAGGTAACCTGTGTAAAGACCGGTGAAGATGCTATAGAGGAGTATAAGAGAGCACTGGATGAGAAGGATCCTTATGGGGCAGTAATAATGGACCTTACTATACCCGGTGGCATGGGAGGAAAAGAAGCTATAAAAGAATTACTGCAAATCGATCCGGATATTAATGCTATTGTCTCGAGTGGATATTCCAATGATCCCATTATGGCAAATCACCAGTCGTATGGCTTCAAGGATGTAATAACCAAACCTTTCAGGTTGAGTGATGTTACCCAGGTGCTGAACAGGGTGCTTGGTTCATAGCCTATAATACAATTGTGCATGGAGCTGTTTATGAGAAAAGCATGGCTTACAGGTGTATGTATACTGATCCTGCTGATAAGTGCCAGTGGAGACAGCCGGTACAGGGAACAGAAAAAGCTGGACAGGGACCGTGTGGATACGCAGCATGAGTCTGACCTGGAAAGAAAGCAAAAAGTTCTGGAAGAATTGAAAGCATTCATGAAGGAGATCAATACCGGGCTGGGACAGGATCTTCCTGAAAAGATGATAACCCCCGTAGCACCCGGGAAGGTCGATGACGTCGAGGAAATGGAGTCGGGTAAGTTCATTAATCCCGCCGCGGGAACCCGCACCAGTGATTACGGCTACCGTGTGCACCCAATCACAAAAAAGCGCTCATCCTTTCACAAGGGGATTGATATAGCGGCTCCAAAGGGAACACCTGTTAAGGCGACTGCAGCAGGAGTGGTAAAAAAATCGGGTTATTACAATAACGGCTATGGCAACCTCGTGGTCGTTCAACATAAAGATAACATCGTAAGTTATTACGGACACCTGGATAAACGGTATTCTAAAAAAGGTGAAAAAGTAAAACAGGGTGACGTGATGGGTACGGTCGGTGCCACCGGCCGGGCAACGGGCCCGCATCTTCATTTTGAAATACGCAAGGGAGACAAGCCAATAGACCCGGATACATTCCTTAAGTGAGATCATATATGCAACACAGATGGATAAAACTGGCGGTAATACTTGGAGGTGTTTTTGCCTGGGTGATCATACTGCCGGCAATTATGATGGGTGTCACCATCTACTTTAATCCGGGTTATCGTTTTTATGCTGACAGTATGGACCTGCCGCAGATAATCCCGGGTATCGTGCTGCTGGTTTCCGGTATGTCACTGGCATTGTCAGCCATATATTCTCAGTACAAGATTGGCCAGGGCACTCCCGTCCCCCTGCTTCCCACGGTGAAACTGGTTGTAAAAGGCCCCTACAGGTATACCCGTAATCCCATGGCGCTTGGTGTTATACTCATGCTTTTTGGTGCGGCAATTGCGTTATGGTCAATCCCTGCCGTCACAATTGCGATACTTGTCTCGTCAGCACATGTGCTATATGATAAGTTTATTGAGGAACGGGAACTGGAAAACCGTTTTGGTGAAGCATATTCTGCCTACAAAAAACGAACACCTTTTTTGATCCCCCGTATTTTTTCGCGCAGCCGTAATACATGAAAGAGACAAGCCATGCTGGCATTGTCACCGGGTGAGGATTCAGAACGTTACAAGATTCCTGTACACCTGCCAGTTGCCCGCCTTGTCGGGACATCGTATTAACAGGTGACGCACCCTGTTTTCACCTGCAGGTGCAAGTATATCGATCCATTTCCTGTCGTGGTCATAGGTAAAAGATGCTTTTTCTCCGTCAAGATAACATGTAAGGGAATACGGATTC
The DNA here is from genome assembly GCA_964345775.1 of uncultured Leptospiraceae bacterium. Lineage (GTDB taxonomy): Bacteria > Spirochaetota > UBA4802 > UBA4802 > UB4802 > M55B154. Next base: position 11,382 of record CAYFSO010000040.1, read on the forward strand.
ACGCCGGAAAGGTTGTCAACAGCGTGTACACGAATGTGCGTGATACCATTGTCATGATGCAGCATTTCGTGCACCGGGGGCAGGTATAATGAAGGTGGCGAATAATCCATCAGCAGCGCGAAATAGCCGCTTTTGCGGGATTTGGCAGTGAATACTCCTTTGCTGCTGTCAAACCTTGTGGGAAGTTTTCGCGGCTTTTTGCCGGGATAGAACTGGCAGATGTACATTCGCTTCAACACCCGCTTGTGCATGTTGCCTGGTGGCTTGATGGTGATCGCAGCCTTTTTTCGAAAAAGGATGTCGTGAGGTTTCAAATGGAAAACGCTGAAAAGACGTGTACCCCCGGATGCTTTTTTGATCCCGGAAAGAGTCTTTTTGCCGTGTACCCTGGACAGGGACAGGTAAGAAGACGCAGGTAATGCGTAGGGGGGAATCTTAACAGAGCACTGGTTATCCTGCAGCGTAATGTCTTTCCCGGAAGATCTGCCTGCCCATTCCCAGCCCTTTCCCGGGGTGCCGGCTTTACCCCTGGCATCACGTGACAGGGGAACACGCACAATGGCTGTATTCCCCTCAAAATCTGCTATACGAATTATGGCAGATTTCCCCGTATTTGTCGAATCAAGATACCCATTCCCTTCGCTGGTGTTTATGCATGATGCCCTGTTTCCGTTTCGTTTGCACAAAAAATAAGTATAGGATGGTTTCCCCTGGATGCTGGAACGTGAAATGTCGTAGATCATGGAACTGTAATACATGTCTTTTCTGGTCAGCTTGTTGAACCGTAAAGTAAAGAGGTTTTTGTCACCTATAGAAGATGTTACCTGGCAGGGAACAACCGGGTTTCGCGCGTTTACGTTGTCAAAGCATGATACTTTCAGGAAATATTTACCACCGTCCATAAGCCTGGCCGGAGAGGTGGTATAGCCGTTCACCTGCTTTTCGTTTGTATGGTCGGCATTCACGGATTGCATCTTCGAAAGCTTCAGCATGGTCTCATGCACCGTGGTGTTTTTTGATTCCCTGCAGAGGAAAACAGCGGTTACCTCCGGTGCCCTTTGGTCATTGAAGGAGAAGAAAGAGGCCGGGTTTACATACTCGTCCCCCTCCCTGTATTCAAGGTGGAGATGTGGATAACCAGACCCCGTTTCTCCGGTATATGCGATGGTGTCACCTTTCGCAAAACGTATTGAATGATGGACGGGTTTGAAAAAAATGGACTGGTCAGTGTATAACAGGTGCAACATGTTTACCAGGTCATTGAGATAATTGCTGGTATTCTCAAAAGTATCAAGGTGTCCATATACTGTCATATGATCATCGTCATGTCGCAGGTATACACCCTTTCCATAGCCCCATGGTTTGGATATCAGGGCTTCTATGTTCCCGTCAGCCATGGCATATACCGGGTACCCGTTTCTGCCGTTGGCCTTTATGTCTATTCCCGCGTGCATGGAGGTGCCGCGAATTTCACCAAGTGTTCCGGAAAGCCTGAGGGGAAGGTCTACCGGCCAGGTAGTGCTGCCATCTTCAGACGCGGGAAGGCGGGTTTCCTTTCCGCATTGCAGCAGGGATGCGCACATTAGAACGCATGCTGCGCAAAGCAGGATGCTGCAGGTTTTGGATTTATAGCCTGTCATGCATGGAAATATCAACCTTGATCCAGTTTTAGTCAAGATATTTGTACCCTGTGCAGGACAATATTTTACTTGCTAACCCGGGATCATGGTGAAAAAAAGATCATGAACGACATATGCTAAAAAGGTGATAATGCACTATGAAAAAATTTTACAGTGAAACCTTTGAAAAGATCTCACCGGAAAAGAGGGAAAAAGTTCTTCGGATATCCCTGGAAGAATTCAGACAGAAAGGACTCTCGGATACGCGAATAGATGATATCGCAAAAAAGGCCGGTATATCACATGGTTCAATGTATACATATTTTGCTTCGAAGGACGATCTTATCAGAACCATCATCCAGAGGGGGCACGAAATACAAAGGCATGCGTTTTCAAGCAAAGATAAAGAAGCTTCGGATATTTTTGAATTTATTGAAAAAATACTTTCAACTTCTCTTGCCATTGCTGTTAACGATCCTGACAGCATTTCTATATGGCTTGAATTAAGTTTCCAGTACAACGCGCGATTCTCTGAAGAGACTCTTAAACTGGAAAAAGAAGGGATAGCGTTCTGGAAAGATCTTGTGATGAAGGGAATTGAAGAAGGCAGCATCGATGAAGGTATTGATGTGGATGCAGCGGCTTTCTGTATTGATAGTATAACTGGTACGTTAATGAAATCATATATTTCCAGTCACGAAAAGATAAAACTTGAAACACATTTTGAAAAGATCTCCCCGGAATATGTTGTTGAGAAGACAATGACGGTAATTCGGAAAATGCTTCAGCCTTGAACGTGTACATGCATACCGCATAATTTTATTGACATGAAAAACTGTATGCATATAATGACTGACACGTCACTCACTTTCATCGTGCACGCGGAGGCCATCATGAAATATCCCCATTTACCCGGAGATTTTATCTTTGGTGCTGCAACAGCAGCTTACCAGGTGGAAGGTGGCTGGAATGAAGATGGGCGTGGTGAATCCATCTGGGACAGGTTTACGCATAAAAAAGGGAAGGTCCGTAAAGGGGCAACGGGTGATGTGGCCTGTGATCATTACCATCGTTACGGTGAGGATATCGAGATAATGAACACATTAAACCTTGATGCGTACCGCTTTTCCATCTCATGGAGCAGGATTATTCCCGATGGAACCGGCAGGATGAATCAGAAAGGACTGGATTATTATAAAAAACTGCTGGATAAACTGCTGGAAAATGATATAACTCCCTACGTGACCCTTTTCCACTGGGATCTTCCACAGGCATTACAGGATAGATATGGTGGATTTGCAAGCAGGCAGTGCAGCGATCACTTTGCGGAATATGCCGGGGTTGTGGCAGGGGAGCTTGGTGACAGGATACATAACTGGACAACGCTGAATGAGCCGCAGGATTATGCCAGCAATGGTCATTTTCTTGGTGAACACGCACCCGGTCATAAACGGATATGGGAATTTTTAAAAGTGGTTCATCACCTGTTGCTGGGTCATGGCAGGGCGGTGCAGTCGATTAAAGCGGTACGGCCCGACGCGAATGTTGGGATAACACTGAACCTTATGCCGGTGTACCCGCGTACCCCTGGTACGAAAGATGATAATTCTGCTGAGCTGGCTGACCAGTACATGAACAGGGTAACCCTTGATCCGCTTTTCAGGGGAGAATACCCTGAAAAACTGTTGAAGACGCTGAAGTGGTTTAAACCGAAGATAGAAAAAAATGACCTGGATACCATAACCACTTCCATAGATTTTCTGGGAGTAAACAACTATACACGTGAATTTGCCTATCATGCCTGGTACATACCTTTACTGCATACCTGGATGACAGGAGGAGATATTGCAGAAACAGAATACCAGGAAAATGGCCGACATTATACCAGCATGGGATGGGAGGTGTTCCCACAAAGCATATACGAGGTATTGACGCGGCTTAAGAACGAGTACGGGAATCCGATGGTATACGTGACAGAGAACGGCGCCGCTTTTGATGACCGGCCACCGGTGCATGGCAGGGTCCATGATGTAAAACGGATACAATACCTTGAGGCGTACATGAACATGGTGGACAGGGCGGTTAGGGATGGTGCAGATGTGCGAGGCTATTTCGCCTGGTCATTGCTTGATAACTTTGAATGGTCGGTTGGATTTACCAAGAGGTTTGGGATTGTCCATGTGGATTATGAAACGCTTAAAAGAACTATCAAAGACAGCGGGTACTGGTACAGGGATGTTATCAGGTCCATGAAAAACAGGCAGGATGGGGGGATGCGATCATGAAAGAAGGTTTTGTTGTTCCAGTACGGGAAAAGATGGCATATGGCCTGGGTGATTTCGCCATAAACATTGCGTATACTACCATTGGGTTTTACTTCATCTTTTTCCTGGTCAACGTGGCAGGATTGCCGGCGTACTGGGCAAGTTTTATTTTTCTTGTTGCCCGTGCATGGGATGCCGTAACCGATTACCTTATGGGCATGATCTCTGACAGGACGGAGACCCGATTTGGCAGAAGACGTCCGTATATACTCTTTGGCAGTATTCCTTTTGGCATTGCTTTTTTTCTGCTCTGGATGGTGCCGTTCGAGAGTGACCTGTATCTTGTTATATATTACGTGTTAATAACCATTATATTTAATACTGCATTCACCGTGGTTGCGGTTCCATACGGTGCCCTTATGCCGGAGATGTCCCAGAACTACGATGAACGAACCAGTATTTCGGGATTCAGGATGGGCATGTCCTTTGTGGGTAACCTGGTGGCCGCCGTTGGAGTTGCCCTCATTATTGACGTGATATTTAGCGGTCACGAACAGTACCAGGAAAGTTTTCCTGTCGTGGGTGGGCTTTTTTGTATTATTGCAATTGTGTCGTTTGTAATTACCTTTTCGGGCACAAGGGAACGGGTGAAGCCGTTAAAGCAGGTAACCGGTGGAATACTGGAAACTTTAACCTCTATTATGAAATTGCATGAGTTCAGGATCGTACTTGGTATGTTCCTGTTCAACATGATAGGGTTTGACCTTATCCAGGCCATATTTATATTTTTTCTGAAAGATGTGATCCACATATCAGAAGACATGACTTTTGTTGTTATGGGTGTTCCGCTGGTGGTTGCGGTACTGGCAGCACCGTTGTGGGTTATGCTTGGTGAAAAATTCGGCAAACGGCGTGCGTACATGATGGCGGCAGTGTACTTTGCCATCGCCCTGCTTCTATGCCTGGTGGCACCCGTTGGGAACCTGTACTTTGTACTGATGATCGGGGTGCTTGCAGGTCTGGGTATCTCCGCTTCACAGATAATACCGTGGTCGATTATTCCGGATGTTATCGAGTTCGATGAATATCATAATGGTATACGGCGGGAAGGTGCTTTCTACGGGGTGACCACCTTCCTGTACAAGGTTGCCTCTGCGGTTGCAATAGCACTGGCATCTTCATTGCTTGGATTGTTTGGCTACGTGGAAAACAGTGCAACCTCGCAGCCTGAATCCGCACTGATCGCTATAAGGCTGCTCATGGGGGTTGGTCCAGGTATCTTCTTTCTAATCTCTGCCATGTTTGTGAAGGCATTGCCTATCACGAGAGAGCGGTTTGATGAGATCAGGGCTATTTTGGAAGAAAGAAAAGGGGGACAGTAGTAATGACGGTAAAACGTACGGCAACAGTTCTTGGGGCTACCGGGCTGGCAGGAAGTCACCTGGTGAGAATTTTGCAGGAAGATGATTCCTATGAAAAGATCATTACCCCGGTGAGACGTTCCTTAAAAATGACAGGTGACAGGGTGAAAGAGGTGTTTATAGATTATGACAGGCTTGATGATTACCGGGATGTTTTCAGGGTTGATGACGTCTTCTGTTGCCTGGGCACTACCATGAAAAGGGCGGGCAGCAGGGAAGCCTTTGAGAAAGTGGATTTTCATTACGTGGTAGAGTCTGCCCGGCTGGCCAGCGAAGAGAATGTTACAAGGTTCCTGGTGATCACTGCCATGATGGCAAATGCCAAATCACCTGTTTTCTATAACAGGGTGAAGGGCAGGGTGGAAGAAGCATTGAAAGCCATGTCCTTCCATTCCCTTCATATCTTCAGGCCTTCACTGCTGCTTGGGCAGCGGAACGAGCAGAGGTTCGCAGAAGAACTGGGAATGAAAATACTCCCACTGTTGTCATTTATCATGGTGGGGCCGTTACGTAAGTACAGGCCTGTACAGGCAGAACAGGTGGCCGTGGCAATGAAAAGGCGGGCATTTGAAGATCTTCCCGGGGTACATACCTGGGAAGGGGATTCTCTGGTTCACCTTGAATAGGCGCAGCGGTTGCATCCTGAAACCTGTACGTGGATGCGGCCATCTTTCTTCTTCCACATCTTCCCAATGAGATAGCCTTCCAGGGGAACGTCCCTCCCGCACTGTGGACAGTTTCTCGTCCTGCTGTTACTTATACCGTTGCAATATGGGCAACCGGTTATATGTACCACGCTGTAGTTCTCTCCACGGTATACTTCCGTGTGCATGCGCTCTCCCCGCTGAAGCCCGCTTCCGCACAGCAGGCAGGTGGTGAACTGTTTCAATGCAGGAGGCGGTGCTTCTTCTTTCCTGTCATCGCCTGTATACCTTCTGCCCCGGTACAGGTACAGTAACAGGGCAATGATCATGAAGACCAGTATTATTGTAAGGGTTAGTATACTGTCCATGGCTGGTACCGGAAATGGTTACAGGTCATACCGGTACATGCGATGGATTTTATAGGTACGTCCCATGAGGGTCTTTACGTTGCTCAGCATCCTGACGGTGGTTTCCTGTATCTGCACCATCTCAAGATGCTTGAATTCGGGATGTTCCCTGAGGGTTTTTTCCAGTTCAGCATAGAGCACCGCGTTGGCCCCCAGTCCCTGGAAATCGGGTAGAACACCAAGACCGTTTATCAGTATCCAGTCGGTTCTCTTGTATTCACGCATGATGCGGTATATGCTCAACGGGTTCAATTTTCCCTTTGCCTTTTGCAATGCTGCTGACAGATCATGAAACCCGAAAAGGAAACCGATGACTTTTTCCTTGTAGGCGATTATCTTTATCAGCTCCGGGTCAGCAACCTGCAGCAGGCTGTTTACCAGGTAATCAGATTCAGGTTTTGTTAACTCGTAATTGCCTGCATGGTCAGTGAGAGTTTCCATGAACACATGTATCACCTCGTCGGCGATTTGCTGTAATTCTTTCTTTGAAGAGAATTTCATGACATTGAAATCTCCCCTGGCCAGCAGCGCGTCAGAGGCATCCCGCAGTTGCGGTGGAAGCTGTGCCGATGTTGGAAGGTAATATGAAAAGTTGTCAAGGTACTTTGTAAAACCGTATGCCTCCATGTGATCCCTGTAATACGGGAAGTTGTACATCATCATGGTCATGGAAGCCCTGTGCTCGTACCCGTCTATCAGCAGACCTCCGCCGGTTACACCACCAAACCCCATTGGGCCGAGAAGACTTGTACACTTGCGTTTCCTTGACCACTCGGCGGCCGCATTGAACAACGCGGCTGATACTTCTGTATCATCGTAAAAATCTATAAAATAGAAGTGGGCACTTTTCATATCATGTGTTTTGTTGTACCGTGTATTTTCAAAGACGAATATTCTTCCAACGGGGGAGCCATCCTGCATTGCAACGTAAAACTCACCGTTTGAATGTTTGAAAAGGGGGTGCTTCTTGTTGATAAATTCTTTCATTTCATTGTTGAGCCATGGCACCCAGTTCTCGTTATTCTTGTAAATATGGTGGGGAAGCTTGATAAAATGCTTGTAATACGGACTTTTGGAATGATCGACGTGCTTTATTTCTATACTCAATGATTAACCCCTTCTTCTAAAGATAGATTGAAAGTTCCCTGATTTTGCAGATGTATGCCGAATATTATATGTGATATTTTTCCAAAGGCAAGAAAAAATTTTACATAATTATTGGTTATGTCAGAAATGTTACATGCGAATGTAACAAATTTCATTATGATGTACCGGGTGTTCCCCAGTCCTCCCATGGAACATGGTATTGGTTCTTATGGGAAGACCGGGTTGTGCACTACAGGGACTTGGATCGAAGTCTTTCCAGTGCCCAGTGGGTATATTTCCGAACACGTCGATCAGGGTCGTTTTCAAGCTGGTCAAGGATATTCTTCCCTTCTTTGGTCTCAAGCTTTTCCAGGGCTTTTGTCAGCTTGACCCGAACTTCGTCATCGGGATCGCGGGCTGCAAGCACAATTCCCCTGAAGGCTGAACTGGTTCCTATCATGGAAAGTGTTTCTGCAGACTGTCGCCGTATGGCGGGATCCCTGTGGGAAAGAGTCCTTATAAGGCTTTCAACGTAGCCGGTTGCATCAAGGATCTCTGCTATGTATGGATTCAATGTTTTAATATCTTCTTCAAGAAGGTCAACAAGTACGTCTTCACCTCTTTCCCGCATTTTTTTGAATACAGCGGTTATTGTTTCCCGCATGTGGGGATCGGCATCCTTGAAATGTTCTACCAGCCGACGGGCTTCTTTCAGGTTTGTTTTACCGGCAAGTGCCCTGGTAACCTCTTTTTGCTCCGCGGGATCAACGACCTGTTCAAGCTTTTCAATAAGGATGTCAATAGATTCTTTCAGTGGAGAGGCTCCCAGGCCATAGATGGCGGCATTTTTCACTGCCGCTACCTCGTTTTCATCAATCAGGATCTTCTTCAGCCCGTTTATCATTTTCACGGAACCGTTTATGCCGATAGCCCGTGCAACTTCCTGCCGTACCCGCTCAACCGGGTCGCGCAGCATGTCCAGTGCCTGTTGCAGTGATTTGTATTCTTCAAAATTTACCAGGGCCCATACCGATGCAACCCTTACATCGGGATCCGCATCCTTCAGGGCTTTGATTATTTTTTTAACGAATGCTTTATCGCCGGTTACAGGCAACGTTGAAATAACGGCGGCCCTGATCCTGGCGTCCTTCGAATCAAGGAGTTCCTGCACCTTATAGGTGAATTCCTTTTTGGGATAGGATGAGAGAATTCTTGTAAACTCCGCGGCTTCTTCAACTGGAAGAGACGGCAGGTTTTCAAGAAGTACCTGCAGGCAGTAATGAAGGTCCATCTGGCCAAGTAGTTTAAGCGCATCTTTCCTTACCGTATGCGGGTAGCTGTCACGTCCGCTGTACAAAATAGTAAGGACATGGTCAAGCACGTAAGGGGTTGACATTCGCAGTAATGCTTCCCGAAGGAGTGTTCCTGGTTCAAACTTCGCATCATTCAAAAAGCCTATAAGGGTATCCTGGAGAATATAGTCAGCGTGGCCTGGTGCCTGTTCGAGCAGGTATGATACTGTATCAGGCTCATACCTGCGTTTTTGCAGTTCTTTTTCGAAGAGTCGTAACGCACCCTCGTTTCCCCTTAAGCTTATGGCTTCAAGGGTGGTGTTGTACAAATCTGCGTATTGAGGTGAACCGTCATATATAGAAAAAACCTTTTTGGCAAGGGTGGTGATCCTCTCTCGCGGGCCGGTTTGTTTTAATATTCTTGCACATGCAAGCAGGCTGGCGGGATTATCTGTACTTTCAACGGTTTTAAGATAGCCGGTCACGTTAACCCGGGCGGCCTTATTTAGTAGCGAATAGTTGCGTTCCAGTAAATCCTTATCTCCCAGGTCAACTTCCCTGCACAGTCTTGCAAGGGCACCCTCGTTATCAAGGTATCGTGCAGCCGGGAGGCGCAGTTCAAGATTGTCCTTTTCAAGAAAATGGAAGGCAAGGTTTTCGTCTTCCTTTATCTCCGGCCTGAGCAGCCCAAGTACGTGAAAAGACTGTGCCTGGTTCATTTTTCCTGGTTCAGGGAAACGATAATCGGGATATTCCTTTTTAAGACGGTTCCATGCGGTATGGCGCACCTCGTACACGTAATCGTTCATGGCCAGGGCGGTTAATTTTTCAATCAGCGTATCAAGCTCTTCAGGTAAAAATTCACGTGCAATAGTTTTACGTATAAGTGGATGGGAATCTTCGAAGGCATCCCATAGTGCGCGTTTTGACCTTTCATCATTATCGTGAAGAAGAATCTTAACGGCAAAATATCGTGATGCCCATTCGGGGTCACCGGTCATCTCGCGTATCTCGTCAAGGTGATCAAGGAACATTGACCGTGCCTTCTCACCATTGAAGTCCTCACCTTTTCCCGATAATGCCACCCGTCGCATGTAGAGGAAATCACCGGTTTCTTCCATCCATGAAAGAAGGAGTCCTGCAAATCGTTTTTTCTTCAGGCTTACCAGGAAACAGGTGAAAAGACCGGTATCAGGAGCGTACTTCATGATACGGGTAAACTCCCGTTTTCTCGTGAACTTGAGAAGGTTTTTTATCCAGTACTGGTCAATACCCGCCAGGTAGACCACATCGTTCCCTTCCTGTTTCACGAAACGCTCAATGGCCTGGGACCTTATGAATGTATACTGCTTCTTGAAAATGGGAGCCGCCATCTCACGGGCTTTTTCCGGGTTGTCGGCAGCCCGGGAGAGTATGTTGTATATTTTTTTTCGGGCTATGATTGTCCAGATGATATCAGCGATAACCCCGATAAAAAAAACAGCGAATAACACGAATACCCAGACCGGCAGGGATCCAATGATTCTTGCTAATGTTTCCATAACACCTCCAGAAGGTTGTGGTATTTAATTTCTCTTGAGAACCTTGTATATGGGGATGGACGCCGCCTTTCCCTTGACCTTGACCGGCTCCAGTTTTTTCATGGAGAAAAGATCTCCCACGTAATCCCGTGTGTTCTGGGTGATGATCACCTCTCCTCCTTTTGCTATTCCTTCAAGCCTTGCAGCCACGTTTACCGTGTCCCCGATAACGGTATAGTTCATTCGCCGGGAGCTGCCCAGGTTGCCTGCAACAATAGGGCCTGTATGCATGCCAATGCCAACCTTCAACACAGAGGCATCACCCCTGAAGAATGTTCGCTTGCTGGATGAGATCAACTGCTGGATCTCAAGTGCTGCAGTTACTGCCGAGATGGCATCCTGCTGTTCTGTCTGCAGGGGCACACCCCATGCGGCCATTATGGCGTCTCCGATGAACTTATCTATGTAACCGCGATGCTTCACCACGATCTCAACCGCTTCTCCGAAGTATTCGTTCAAAATCTCTATGATGTATTCGGGTGGCTTGGTTTCCGAGAACGTTGTATAGCCACGTATATCAGCGAAAAGGATGGTGGCTTCCTTCTTGTCACCACCAGGTTTTACCAGTTCGGGCTGTTCCATCAGACTCTGTACGATCTCCTGGGACAGGTAACGGGAGAACATGTCCTTAATAATACGCCGTTCTTCAACGATACGTTCCATCTTCTCTTCAAGTTCTCGTTCACGGGACTGGTCGGTGAAAAGAAGGGTGATGCCCTGGTAAGTTCCCCGGCGTCCTTTCAGGGGTGAAAGGTTAAGCGAGAAGTCGATCTCCTGCTCATCTTTCCGGAAAATGCCCTCTATCCCGGGGATTTCTTTTGGATTCTCAACGGCTGAATCGATGGCATTGACAATTTTCCTGTTCATTGATGTCTTGAACACATGGTTCAGCTTCTGCCCCTTATGTTCTTCGGAAAGTCCAAACCTCTCTCCTGCCGCAGTGTTGAAATACCGGATCTCACCTTTTTTGTCCGTGGTGACCAGGAGGTTTGTCATTGATGAGAATATATTTTCCTGGTACAGTTGCAGTTCCTCTATCTGCCTGAGATAATCTTTTAACTGTTTAAACATTTGCGAATTATGGAGCATGCCTCCGGCCAGCTTTGAAAAGGAATCCAGGAAATTAAATTTCTCCCTGGAGTAAAATTCCGGTGTAAGGCTGTTCAGTATAACTATGCCTGCCATCATTTTCGGGGTGGAGAGTGGCATAGCTATCCCGGATTGCATGCTTTCGTTGCAGAGTATGTCAATGAATGGGCTTTTCTTTCTTACGGTGAGAACAACGGTTTCATCGGACTCCCTTATGAAATCAACCAGGTCGCTTGTGGCAGGTATGCGGGATGGTGCGGGATAGCGTCCCCGCTTGTATACCAGCTGCATATGGCTGTTGCTGTCTTCAGGGTCGCGTGCCATGTACAGGCAGGCGATGTCTGATCGTGATATATCAAGTGTCTGTTCCACGATAATGGAAATGAGTGATTTGAGATCCAGCTGCCGGGTTAAAAGGGTCCCGGCCCTGGTCAGTTCGTCAAGATTAGTTACTGCAGCCGGCATGGTATAACCTCCAGCAGGAATATTGGCACGCTGTATGTATATTGATAATCATCGTAGACTTGATATACGTGCGGGTTTTTATTACAAATACGGATGCAAATATAACTCGTATAGTATGCACATTATTGCTGTTCATCATAGATGAAAATGATTGTTATTTTGATAATAGATGAGTAGTAACAAAAAATCAAGAAAAATTAACAATACATCAGGCAGTTGAGCATTATGGTTGACTCACCTGGACTGGTGGTATATCAATATTTTTGAAATGATCAGCAATATCAATAACTGGTTATAGGATTTTGATAATCCTGTTATTGAGATAATGGGAAGATACTATGAATTTAAATATGCTCATTGAATATCTGAAGGGGAGTACTACCAGTCTGCCGGTTGAGCTGGCGTATCCCGTACTGGCCGCCTTCCTGGTATATCTATTACTGAAGAAGGCTGCTGACAGGATGCAGGTGCTCATTGTCATCCGAATAATCTGGTTGATCCAGATAGTGCTGCTGCCCCTGTTCGTGCTTTCCCTTGAGGCACTGGCATTTCATCTTCTTGGTCCCATGATGAACGAAGCACTGGAGCGGGTAATTACAAAAGGCAGGACGGTGCTGCTCTGGGTAATATTTGCAAGAATACTTGTACAGGCAATTGACGTGTTTGTCTGGAAGGGCATGGTAAGAAGCCGCACAGGCGCCGAGGTGCCCAATATTCTTGCCAACCTGGTAAAGGTGGCCATATATCTTGTTGCAATTTACGGTATACTGACATTCGTGTTTGACCGGCCGGTAACCGGCCTGCTTGTCTCTTCAGGTATCATCGCAGGTGTTATTGGTCTTTCCATGCAGACCACCCTGGGTGATATTTTCGCGGGGATTGCCCTAAGTATCGAGAAACCATATCGTATCAACGACTGGATAGAATTGAATGACGGCACACTGGGTAAGGTGATCGATATCAACTGGCGTTCAACACGCCTGCTGTCGTGGAACAGTAGTGTATACGTTATCCCCAACGGCAAAGCCATGTCATCAACCCTGCATAATTTCAACCTGCCTGACAGGATCTATTGCACATGGTTCAAAATAGAGATTGCCCCTGAAATTTCCCCCGTACTTGTGCGCCGTGTTTTGCTGGAAGCGGCTCTCAGCTGTAAAAAAGTATTGAAGGAGC
>CAYFSO010000041.1:0-23383 GCA_964345775.1 uncultured Leptospiraceae bacterium
CCGGATCATCCAAGCATAAGCCGCAAATTCCAGACTAAAATGATCACGTGGGCAGAAGAATAGCGGTTATTATGAGTACAAGATCATTGCGATTGGAGGTTGCACATGGAATGTCCCAGGTGTGGAAGTGAATTAACCAGTAAAGATGTAATGGACCATGAGATCCTTTCATGTAATTCATGTAAAGGGATGTGGCTGCATCGCCATCAGCTCAACGAGCTGCTTCACGACGTGTCCGACAACGTGGGTGACTTTGAGACCATCTCCGTTGAATACAATCCCGACGGGGAACGGTTGCCCGAGATCACCTGTATCGAATGCGGTGACGTGCAGATGGACAAGATAAACTTCCTGGAGTACTCCGATATCATCATCGATCACTGTCCGCGCTGCGGCAGTTTCTGGCTGGACAAGGACGAGCTGGACAAGATGGAAGAGTATACCAGGAAAATAGACGAGGGCAGCAAGGAGGTACAGGACCATTCCCTGTACACCTTCATGCGTCGCCTGGGTGAACTGGCATACTCGCTGTTTAAGTAGTATCACGCAAAGACGCGGAGGACGCGAAGAGATGGTCAATACAGGTTCGTTTCACTACTCACTTTTCAATAGAGTTTTTCACGCTTCGCCGGTGACTTCAAGGTGCAGCCTGTTGAAAAATTCTGTCATGAAATGGTGCCGTTTCTGCGCCAGGCGCCTGCCCTCGGCGGTGTAGAGGCTGTCCTTGATGTACTGCAGCTTTACCATGAATTCCCGGTAGGCGGTGTCTTCCTCTGTATAGGCGTGGGTTGAGAGTATGTCGGTGTTCTCGTCGTTGTGCAGCCGGGCGCCAACTTCACCGGAGAACAAAAAGGCCCTGCCAATGCCAACCGCACCTATTGAGTCCATCTTGTCAGCGTCAAATACCACTCTTGCTTCCAGGCTTGCGGGTGGATGGTTGTTCCTGAACCTGTGGGTCTTAATGCATTCGGATATGTGCAGCGCGGTATGCCGGTCCATGTCATTCTCAAGCAAAAAATCAAGTGCAAGCCGGGCACCCTCGGAGGCATGACATCTTGTGCCGTTGCTGGTGTTCTCCTCTTCCCTGGCGATATCGTGCAGCAACGCCGACATGAGCACCACGAAGGTATCGGCGCCCTCGGCCTGCGCGATATGCAATGCCATGCGTACCACCCTGCTGACGTGATCCCATCCGTGGCTTGACCGCAGGTTGGCCATTCGCTGCCTGGCGTATTCTTCAGCACGCTTTATGAATTCCCGCTTTCGGGTGTCTTCAGGGTATGTGATCAACATGGCCGGTTACATGCTACTCTATTTTCAATATTGAAAGAAAGGCTTCCTGCGGGATCTCAACGGAACCGATCATCTTCATCCGTTTTTTCCCCTCTTTCTGCTTCTCCAAAAGTTTCCTTTTCCTGGTGATGTCCCCCCCGTAACACTTGGCGGTCACGTTCTTTCTCAGTGCGGAAATATTCTCCCTGGCCACGATACGCGCTCCGATTGCCGCCTGCAGGGGTATCTTGAACTGGTGCCGGGGGATGATGTCCTTTAGCTTCTCGATTATTTCACGGCCCCTTGTGGGAGCCTTGTCATGGTGGACGATGAAAGAGAGGGCGTCCACCGACTCGCCGTTTACCAGGATATCCACCTTCACCATGTTGGACTGTCGGTAATCCTTGTAGTCGTAATCGAAGGAGGCATACCCGCGTGTACAAGACTTCAGCTTATCGTAAAAATTGAACACGATCTCCGCAAGGGGCATATCGTAGAAAAGCTGTACCCTGGTGGGATCCGAGTATTCCATGTGGCGGTGTATGCCGCGGCACTCGTTTACCAGTGACATTATGTTACCCACGTATTCAGAGGGAGTGATAATGCTGGCATCCACGTATGGCTCCTCGATGTATTCTATATTTCCGGGATCGGGCATCTTCACCGGGTTATCTATGGTCTCAGCCTCCCCGTCGATGGTATGCACCACGTATTCAACGCTTGGCGAGGTGGTGACCAGGGAAAGACCGAATTCCCGTTCAAGCCGTTCCTGCACGATCTCCATGTGCAGCAGGCCCAGGTAGCCGCACCTGAAGCCGAATCCCAGGGCGAAGGAGTTGTCAGGCTCGAATAAGATGGAAGCGTCGTTCAGCCTCAGCTTGTAGAGGGCGTCTCGCAGTGAATCGTAATCATCGCTGTACATGGGATACAGTCCCGAGAATACCATGGGTTTCACGTCCCTGAAGCCCGACAGTGGTTCGGGTGTGGGATCGTCAACGGTGGTTATGGTGTCACCTATCTTGGTGTCCATCACCGTTTTGATGCCGGCTATGATATAACCAACATCACCCGGGTAGAGGGGCTCCTTTTTGACCCTGTGTATCCTGAAAAAACCAACCTCGGTAACGGGGTATTCCTTCCCGGTAAAGTACATCCTGATCACGTCGTCCTTCTTAACCGTACCGTCTATTATTCTCACCTTGCATATGGCGCCAACGTACTGGTCAAAGCTGGAATCAAAGATGAGTGCCTTCAGCGGGGCATCCGGGTTTCCCTGTGGAGAAGGTATCAGTTCTATGATCTTCTCTACCAGGTCTTCTATCCCGGTCCCCTCCTTTGCAGATGTCAGTACCGCGACGTCACTGTCAAGACCCAGGGATTTCTCAATACTGTTTTTCGTGGCCTCGATGTCGGCATTTGGCATGTCTATCTTGTTTATAACGGGGATGATCTCCAGGTCGTTCTCCATGGCCAGGTAGAGGTTGGCGATGGTCTGCGCCTCAACCCCCTGGGATGCGTCAATGATCAACAATACCCCGTCACACGCGGCCAGGGCCCGGGACACCTCGTAACTGAAATCCACGTGGCCCGGGGTGTCTATGAGGTTGAAGATATACTCTTCACCTGACCTGGCAGTGTAGTTCAGGGTAATTACGTTTGATTTGATGGTGATGCCCCGTTCACGCTCGATATCCATGTCGTCAAGAAGCTGTTCCAGGTGTTCTGGTACACCCGGAATATGGCACATCTCGATAATACGGTCGGCCAGCGTTGACTTCCCATGGTCGATATGGGCAATGATTGAGAAATTTCGGATATTCTTCTGGTTCATACAATTTTCACTTGGATCAATTTTTAAGATAAATATATCACGTTGTAATAATAATTCTTGAAGACCTGTGCGGTTCGTGACATGATGTGTACGCTGGTATGGACTAACAGCCAGTCTTATTTGAATGCAAGCATTTTTTTGTTTAAAACGGTACGTAGATGAAAGAAACCATACTCATAATTGATGATGACGAACACTTTCGCAAGTTCATGTTCAGGCTCCTGGACAGTGAATATCACGTGGTGGACGCCGCCTCCGCGGAGGATGCCCGTTCCATCGTCAAGTCCATCTCTATTAACCTGATAATCCTGGACATGTTCCTGCCGGGACTTAACGGCATTGACTTTCTCAATGAATTGCGGGAAAACCACGTTACCGATGTTCCCGTGCTGATAATGTCGGGAGCCGGCGATCCCGACCTGGTGGTGCAGAGCTTTAAGATGGGGGTCTATGATTACATACAGAAACCCGAACGCGTTGAGGTAATACTTCGGCGTATTGAAAACGGACTGAAGATCGGGAAGATGCTGCGGTTCAACGAGGAGATCCGGTCAGAGCTGCAGATGGCACGGCATATACAGAAACTGATGATGCCCGAGGACAGGTACGACGGAGACCTTGTTCGCATACGGTGGTGGATGTATCCCCTTACGGATGTTGGTGGAGACATGTTTGATTATATCCTGTTTCGTGATGGAAGGGTGGTGTTTTACGTGGCCGACGTGGTGGGGCACAGCATCTCGGCAGCCCTGTATACCATGATGGTGAAGATGCTGTTCCATAATACCGTCAAGATCACCGACAAGCCGGGACGCATTCTCACCATTATGAACGATGAATTAAACGAGACGTTCCCCCTTGGCAGCTTTGTAACGCTTTTCTGCGGAGTGCTTGACCCGGTAAAAGAGCAGCTCGAATATGCCAGCGCCGGACACGAGTATCCCTTGCTGATGAGCGGGGACGGGCCCGTTGAGCTTGATAAAAACCAGGTTATCCTTGGCCCCAGGAAAAACATAGATTACGTCACCGAAAAGGTGGAATTCAAAAAAGGCGAAGCGCTGTTCGCCTTTACCGACGGCCTCATCGACAAGATGGATGAAAAGGGTACCATGATGGGAAAAGAACCGGTAAAAGAGGTGCTGAATAACGGCTCTTCTTACGAGGAAAGATTTTCAAGCCTTATTGACCTGGCCATGGACGAGACAAAGTATGCCATATACGATGATTGTACCATCATGTATATTGAAAACATCAATAAAGACAAAGAGTGAAAGATTGTTATCTTGTCGAATGATGCACCCAGGCTTTTTAATTTCGGGGAAGCAAGGGGAGGCTGCTACGGGGTGATACAGGTTGGTGATACCATCGATTTCTATCACAGGCGGGCAAAAGGCTGATCAGGCAAGCTTGTTCTTCCACTCCTTGAAATCATCTTCACATTTAACAAGCGCATCCACCACGGTATTGTCGAACTGGCTTCCCGCCTTGTCTCTTATGATCTCCATGGAATGCGCATGGCTGAAGGCCTGCTTGTAGGGCCGGTTGGTGGTAAGCGCGTCGTATACATCGGCGATAGAGACGATGCGTGCAGAAAGGGGTATCTCTTTTCCTTCCAGTCCCCTTGGATACCCTGAGCCGTCCCATCGTTCATGGTGATAATATGCGATTTCTTTCCCGATGTTCAGGTATGACCTGCCCTTTACCTTTTGCTCGGCATTGGCTATGGTATCTCCGCCGATGAGGGTGTGCTTTTTCATGATATCGAACTCTTTATCGGTAAGCCTGCCGGGCTTGTGCAGTATCTGGTCGGGAATACCCACCTTTCCTATGTCGTGGAGCAGGCATGAGTTTACCAGGTCGGTGATATAGGCTTCGGTGATGTAATTTTTGTAATGCTGGTACTTTGCCAGCTCACGGGCGATAAGCTCGGTATACTTCATGATCCGTTCAAGGTGCATGCCGGTCTCCAGGTCGCGGTATTCGGCAAGCTTTGCCAGTGAGACTATTGTTATGAGCTGTGCGTGGTTAAGCCGCTCGTTCAGCTCTTTCCACTTGTTCTCCAGTTTTTTCTTCTCGGTAATGTCTACGAAGAAGATCATCTGCGCAATGGGGGTGTCATGCTCGTTTTTCATCAGGGAACTCATGTAAATGGTGTTCACCGCACCGCCGTCTTTCTTGCGTATGCTCACTTCCTGCTGTGGCTGTTCTGTAATATCACTGTGATCGCTTTTTGCTGAAGCGAAGACGTGATTGGCGTTCCTTGCAACAATAAGATCATGGATGTTCACATCCCGCACCTCCGGCTTGTGATAGCCAAGGATCTCGGTAGCTCCCATGTTCCAGCTGGTGATGTTGCCATCGAGGTCCGTGGTGACGATGCCCACCATGTTGTTCTGTAATATCTTTTCCTGGAAGGCGGTTAAGCTGTCAATATGCATTTCCATACTTTTGCGCCGTTCTATGTCCCTTGCCACAAGCTGAAAACCGGGTTCGTCACCAGCGATCAGGTTGACGTTCACCTCGGCCCATATGGACCTGCCGTTTGGAGAAGATATCTTGCACTCGAAGGGGTCGGGGTCCCTGCCGTAATTGAAGCTGGAGTTGATGGTGTTCTCCAGCGTTTTGGCGTGCTCACCGGGAAACAGCTGGTAGATCTGTTTATTCATGATACTTTCATGTGTTTGCTCAAGAAGGTGATAGAAGGTCCTGTTGGCAAAGAGTATGTTTCCCCCGGTATCGCATAGAAATATCATGTCACTGGAATTTTCCACCAGGTTCCTGTATTTCAGTTCAGACTTTGCGAGCTTGTCCGAGTTTTTCTGCCTGCTGATCTCAACGGCAGAGGCGTCAACAAGTAACTGGAAGTATTCACTGTTGGCCTCGATCAGGTCCCCGGGGGCAGCCAGGGCAATTGATCCCTCGATCCTGTACTTGGTGGACAGGGGATAGACGATAAACGCTTTATCCTTTACCGCCTCAACCAGCGGTGAAAGCCGTGACAGTGAAATTTCAGGGAAGGACGAGGAAATAAAACCGGCAACCTCCAGCTCGCTGCTGAAATGGAGAGGAGTTCCCGTGCTGGTGGATTGAACAAGGGGGTTGTCGGGGTGCCTGTCCTTGTTCATGTGCATACCCCGTATCTTAACCCCGGTGGTATCCCTGATCAGTGTCATCAGTGTTTCGGGAAACATGTCAGCGAGGTACACGTCATTACGTTCATGATCGAATATGGCGCAGATCACTATGGACGCGTCCAGGTGGGCAAACCCCCTGGTGATATTGTGTATGCTCTCCATCAGGTTGTTTGCCTGCTTTATCTCGTATATGGTCTGTGCCACGCTGGCAAGGCATTGTTCACGGTTTCGTAATTCCGAGGTGCGTTGTGAGATCTCATCTTCCAGCTTGAGATTGTAATTCTCTATCTTCAGTTCCGCGTTTTTCCTGCTTGTGATATCCTCGATTACCTGGATCACCGAAGTGATAATACCGGAACCGGAATAGACGGGCGCGGTGGTATACTTGAAGTATCGATGTGCGCCTTCAGTTTCTATTGTTCTTTCCCGTGATGCTATTTTACCCGTTTCAAAGGAGCGCTGCACCAGGCACTGGGGACATGCCTCTGTTCCGGGGGTTCCCGGCATGATCTCGTAACATTTCTGCCGACCGTTCCCGTTGTAATCGGGAAACCATTGCTGAAAGAGTGAATTGGTCTCAAGTATCTCCAGGCTGCCGTTCATTACGCTCATGGCAACCGGTGTAGCATTAAATAATGACCGGTATTTTGATTCTGAAAGGTGCATTTTGTCTTTCAGCAAAAAGTGGCTGAACCCTGCCCCGATAATGTTGGCAGCCAGGTGCAGGAGGTGCAGTGTGTCAGTATCTATAATGGATTGTCCCGGCGGGAACACGAGGTCAAGTGTTCCCGTGACGTTACCCCTGTCACGGAGCGGAAATGATAATATTCCACCGATGTGTGCCTTCTGCAAAACGTTTTCAATGTGTTCCTGGTTCAACATGCCGTTGTTGAAGCCGCACAATGTAAAAAAATCGCGTGCAAACTGGGTGGAGGGGACCGTGGTGTAGTCCTCCTTTCCTGCTTCAAGAACGAGGGATTCAGACTTGACCATAATGCCCCTGAGCAGTGAAAAGATGATACTGCCCCTTGACATTTTTCTTCTCTTGATCAACATGCGAATGTCTATGGGATCGGTTATACTCTGTATGTGGCCCGCGGAATAATCACCGGTGAGCGCTCGTATCCTCTCCCATACCGGGTAAAGCAACAGGTAATCTTCCCCTGTGTCGTTCACCAGGAATGATATGTTGACCAGGGGCAATCCCATTTGCATTATTATGGACTGTATGGCAACAGCACACTCGGTAATTGACGTTGACTCTTCAATCTTCCTTGATAATTGAAGCAGGTTCAATGTAAGTTCGCTGGCCGTAAAACTATGCGGTTCGGAAGAAGCTTTCATTGTGTCCTATCACCCTGAAGTACCTTGATTGACGATCGACGTATAGTTACATATACCCCCTTCATATGCAAGCATAAAAATCGGGCTGGTCGGATTTTTGTAGTCATCTCAGGCTATAATTTGTATTTTTATACGTATACTGATGTATCGGTTTCTTTTACTGGTTTAACAACAAATTTCCGGGCCGTCGGTTGACCCGTTAACCATGATCTTTTTCTCAGTCATCACGTCCACACCCCCCCAATATGAAAAAAATTACCATGGTACATGGTAGCATATATAGTGAGCGTGTGTAACATGAGAGGTGTGGGCGGTCAGCCCCTGGTTGTTTGTACGTGTTCGTTACTGCAGTACACCCCGGGGGAAAGGGCGGGTGCGCATGGCTTTATGCGGATATTGATGGTTCTTTCTTGATAAGGATCTCCTTGATCTTTGCGTCTCCGGCTGAGAAATATACGATATGTGATTCGAGGATATTAAACTCGCTGAGAAGTGCTACGTATTCATCGTCAAGATAGAGGTCGTCAAGGTCAACCTCTTTAAGCCTGTTTTGCCCGATAAAGATCGCTTTCATATGTATTTCATCCTGAATTGAATTCGTGTGTGTGCTGTACACGATAGTACACTGAAAGGTATTTGTCTACAATATTTAGTTACTTTTCCCTGATCGTACATAAATTTTGTACTTTATTATTGCAATTTTTTGATTTGACTTTTCAGGGTTTAAATTTACCCTTTGTTGTTCGTGGAAATCACCTTAACAGCAGGAGCGAAGCCGTATAATGTTCAGATCATTAAGGATTATATGCGTGGTACTGGTTGTGTTTGCCGGTGCCGGGATCGCGTCCGGGTATAACTTCGAGTTTACCACGGTCAGCGACGTAGTAAAAAAAGTCAAAAAAACATTTGCAGAGGTAGAGACCTACCAGGCCAGTTTCAGCATAGTAACTGACAAGCTGGGGAAGAAGAAATACCAGCGCGGGACCATCAAGTTCAAGGCGCCTGAAAAGCTGCTGGTTGATTTCAGCAGCCCCTATGGCCAGAAGATCATATCCGATGGTTCCCGTATGTGGATATACATTCCGGGCATGAACGTGGTGGCTGACCAGAACCTGGATAAGGATTCGTCTTCACTTTTTTCATCCGGCACACGGAGCGGCCTTTCCAGGCTTTTCGCCAAGTATCATTACAAGTTTGCTTCAAAGGGTCAGCCGGTTAAAGGGGATGGTGGTAAAGAGTATTACACCCTCTTCCTGAAACAGAAGGAGACAAGGAGCGGGTATCGTACCATAAAGCTCTGGATCAATGAAGAGTATTTTGTAAGCCGTGCCGAAGGTGAGACTTCATCGGGAAAGAAGGTAACCATCGAATTTAAGAATATCAAGACGGGAGTAAATCTTCCAAATGGTATTTTCAAGTTTGATATACCATCAAAAGCACGTGTAATTAAAAATCCAATGTTGTCCGAGGAGTAGACAGTGGAAGGGATAGGAGAAAAACTGCGGGCCGCAAGGGAGGCCAAAAAGCTCACCATAAAGGATGTTACCAGGGACACCAATATGGTGGGTATATATATTGAAGCACTTGAAAACGAGGAGTTTGAAAAGTTTCCGGGCGAAACATACGTAACAGGTTTTCTGAGAAGTTATGCTGAATACCTGAAGCTGGATGCCGAGGAAATGATACAGTCATACCAGGGATACAAGATCGGCGAAAGCACCACCCCGCTTGAAGAGCTTACCAGGCCAACCGGTCCCTCGATTATGTCGCAGCTGACCATGTACTTAGAGCAGTACAGGAATGCACTCCTGGGTGTTGGAGTGGTGTTCGTGGTGCTGATCATCGGCTGGCTGGCCATGTCCCTGTTCACCTCGGACATCGATGTTGAAGGAGATGATTCAATAGCGAATATCCAGAACGAATACAGGATGGCACGGGACAGCCAGACCCAGATCGAAAAGATCCATCCACTGCAGCTTACCAACGACAGCGGGTTTATACTGCTGTACAAGAACGAGGCTGCACAGTTCATGGTGGACAACAAGGAGGTTATGTTCCTTCTTTCTGATATTGAAGATTCCGACGTGAAATTACAGATGCTGCCCAACGGGGATTCGTACGACCTTGAAATGGAGAAGCCTTTCACTATTCATCCGGCCGATGTGTCACGGGACGTGGTGCTGACTCTCAAGGGATTGACCGATAACCGCGCCAAGATCCGGGTTATGCTGGGGGCGGCTGCACCGCAGGAGGCTGAAAAGGTCACGGGGATTGAAGGTGAAACCGATGACAGCGTGATAGAACCTGCTGAAAGATCTGAAGAAAGCACACAGGTGGTTGCCCATACCGAGAAAAACCTGAAGATCGTGTTTGATGCCAGGTTCACCCAAAAGACATACCTGGAACTCTACCTGGATGGTAACCAGAAGGTAAAGGGTATTATACCTGCCGGTACCCATGAAAGATGGGAGGCGTCTGAATATATACAGTTAAAGATAGGGAATGCCGGCGGGCTGAAGGCCCGCATCAACGGCAAACCGTATACCTTTGGGCTTCCCGGCCAGATCGCAAACAAGGTTATCACCTGGCGAAAGGATCCCAGTAACCCCAACAAGTATCATATACAGGTTAAAGACTGGTAAGAGTGCGTATTCCGGGTTCCATATCCTTCTACATAATATCACTTGGCTGCTCAAAAAATCTCGTTGATTCGGAGTTCCTTCAGGGGACCCTGGAATCAGCGGGGTTTGAGCCTGCAGGCGAAGCTGATGAAGCAGACCTTGTTATTATCAATACATGCGGTTTTATACAGGATGCCAAGAAAGAATCCATCGATGTGATATTTGACGCAATTGGCCTCAGGGAAGCGGGCGGTGCAGGGCCCAATGGGAATGGTCCGTTCGTGGTGGTTGCGGGCTGTCTTTCACAGCGTTACATGGAAGCACTTTCCAGCGAGATCCCCGAGATCGATTTCATATATGGCCTGGTGGATGAGAATTTTCTGCCCGGGATGGCAAAAACACTGGGTATACAGGTAGAGCATGCCCTTCCCGGGGAAAAGGTTCCACTGGTTAAAAACATACCTTACAGGTATATAAAGATCGCAGAAGGATGTTCCAACAACTGCAGCTACTGTGCTATTCCCCTTATACGTGGCCCGCATGTATCACGTTCACCTGGGCAGGTGCTCCATGACTCCAGGCTGGCACTCGACGCCGGTGCCCTGGAGCTTAACATCATAGCGCAGGATATAACCAGTTACAGGTATGGAAGCAACGGCCTGAAAGAACTGGTGGATGAAATATCCATCCTGTCAGAAAGGCAGTTCTGGATACGATTACTCTACTGTCATCCGGATCACGTTGACGATTCAACCATTTCGCTGCTCGCAGAAAATGAAAAGGTGGTACCCTACATTGATATCCCCATGCAGCATGTGAGTGGTGATATACTGCGTTCAATGGGCAGAACGGGGGGCAGTGCCGCGTACGAAAAACTGGTTGCAGGATTGCGCCGGAATGTTCCAGGCATTCGTATTCGTTCAACTTTCATGGTGGGATATCCGGGTGAAACAGATAAAGATTTTGAAGAACTGATGCAGTTCATAAAAACAGTGCAAATTGACAGGGTAGGGTGTTTCATGTATTCTCCCGAAGAAGGTACGGCCGCGGCCGGCTTGAAAGACAGTGTCCCGGGAAAAAAGAAAAAACAGCGGTTCGATGGTCTCATGAATGCCCAGAAAAAGATCTCGCTTCAGAAAAACAGGGAAATGACGGGAAAACAGGTTACCGTGCTGGTTGAAGAGCAGGTTGATAGATCAAACTGGCTGGGCCGTACACAGTATGATGCACCGGAAGTTGATGGTATTTTTTTCTTGACCGGAGATAACGTTACAGTACATTCTTTCGTTGAGGCCATTGTAACCGATGCCCTTGAATACGATCTTACGGGAGAACCGGTTTGAATATACGACAAGTTTTTTTCAATATACCCAATCTTTTATCGCTTTTACGTATAATCCTGATACCACTGTTTTTATACCTTGTATTTACCCCCACGGTAAGTCACAGGATCTGGGCACTGGTGGTGTTCGCGTTTGCCTCTTTTACCGACCTGCTCGACGGGTGGAGCGCGCGGAAGCTGAACCAGGAAACCGACATGGGGAAATTCCTTGATCCCCTTGCAGACAAGTTCCTGGTGATCTCTGCCATGATCGCCTTTCTTTTCCTGGACCCGCTTATTCCCCTGTGGATGGTGATCGTCATCATTGGAAGGGACCTGCTTATTACCGCCATGCGCTACCTGGCCATACGTGAGGGCACCGAGTTAAAAACCAGCAATTTTGGCAAGGTGAAGACCGCGTTCCAGATGACCTCTATTTTTGTGATCATCATGGTCTTCATACTCAGGAACCTGGTATCACAGGTGTCCTATGATTTTGCAACTCCCGGTTTTTTGAAGTATACCACCGTGCTGGATATACTTAACTCGCCTCTTCCGGATAAATGGCTTATACTGGGACCATATTTTATCATGGCTTTTTTGACCATCATAACCGCGTTGTCCGGACTGCGATACCTTGTTTCAAACTGGAGATTGTTCCTGCCTCCATACTCAGAAAAGGATTGATGGCTGATGTGGTTTAAGGAGTTACTGTTTACCGGATTTTATACCGGCTATTCCCCGTTTATGTCAGGAACCATGGGTACCGTTCTGGCTGCATTGCTGTATATAATTGAACAAAGGCTTCTGGGAAGTAATGGTTGCCTGGCAAACGTGCTGGTGGTGATCGTCCTCATGTACCCCTCGTTCAGGCTTGCCGAAGACGGGGAAAAATTTTTTGGCACCAAGGATTCATCCCGGATAGTGATCGATGAAATAATCGGTTTCTGGGTAGCCATGTTGTTCCTTCCTTATAGTTTTATGATAGTTCTTTTCGGATTTTTCATTTTCCGGTTTCTGGATATCATAAAACCTTTTCCAATAAACAGGCTGGAAAAAGTAAAGGGGGGTACGGGTATAATGATCGATGATATCCTGGCCGGTGTATATACAAATATAATCCTCTGGGTGCTTGTGTATTTTGCGGGTGATACGTTGTTCCCGTTGCTGTAGATGCCGTATAAATGTAATTATTCTGGTTACATGTGACGAAAATTAAATAAGTCATACCATATTCCCGGGGAGCTGGCGATGAAAGTGAAGCGTTTACATATAATTTTAAGCCTGGTACTACTGGTTACCTGCGTAATCTCTGCATATCAAGTGTTGTCTGCGCAGACCCGGCAGTCCCCTGATGCAACGAAGAAGGATGATCCGGGAGAGCCGGTAAATTACTGTATTCAGTGTCATAGATCACTCAGCGGCAGGCCTGGTTCGGTAGTGCTTGAATGGGAAGAGAGTGTACACGCGGAAAATAACCGGGAATGTCATATCTGTCATGGCGGAGATCCAACTGTGAACGATTCACGTCGTGCCAAGTCAAAACAGTTCAATTTTACAGGTAAACCCTCAAAAAGAGAGGTGCTCACCTTTTGCGGACGTGAAGAATGTCATGCCACTGCCTACAGGCAGCTTAAACGAGGTCCCCATTACCAGTCGGTACTGCGGGAAGGTGAACCAAACTGTGTAAGCTGTCACGGTGAACATAATATTCAACGTTCAACCCTGCATATTATCTCTGACAGGACCTGCGCTGACTGCCACTCGGTTGAATATTCACGGGAAATGGTGGCATCAATATCCAATATTGAGCGCAATATCGAGGATATCGAGGAATCACTGTCCTACCTCAATTCCAGGCATATCGAGACCGGTGAAGCTGACGAACGACACAGCGAGTTGAAAAGCTATTTTCACCAGATGGTGCATGTGTTCTCACAGCAGGAAATCGATTTTACAAAGAAATTAGTAGAACTGGAAATTGAATATCTTGATAATGATCTGAAGTCAAGGATCACTGTGGCAAAGCGGCTTGACCTTATATACCTGCTCACTGCTTCGGTCAGTATACTCATAATTATCGCCTTTACGGTATATATAGCCCTGGTCACGCGCAGGAGAAACAGTGCCGGGGATGAACAGGGGTAGAGTCGTTTTTTCATGAGAAACCATCTTTTTAATACAGAGAAGATCAAGTATGTTGGCGGCAAAAAACCTGACGTCGGGTGTATACTGTGCGCCATCCGCGACCATGAGCCAGAAGTTGAAGTCCTGGAAGTACACAGAACCTCTGACCTCATAGTTACCGTCAACTTGTACCCGTTCAATCCTGGCCACCTCATGATATTCCCGCTCCGTCATGTTCAGGACCTGGAAGACCTCTCTGATGAAGAGGCCCTGGAGTTGCATCGTCTTACCGTGAAAACGCTGCGTTACCTCAGGGAAGAATTCAATCCATCAGGTTTTAACGTGGGATTCAACCTTGGCAAGTGGAGCGGTGCAAGTATTGACCACATACATCAGCATATAGTTCCACGCTTTCCAAACGAGATAGGCTTCCTGGACGTGCTGGCAGATACACGGGTGATGGTAATAGATCCCCGTGAAATAATGGAACGCCTGAGACGTCGTTTCCAGGGCAGCGAGTAGGGAAGGTCACTGGCCGGTTGGCTTTATCTCTTCGGCTTCCCAGAGTTCTTCCATGTCATCCCTGTTTATCTTGAGACAAAACTCTTCACCACACATTGGACAAGAGCCTCTGTTCTCACCGGTGTGGATGTCTTTCAACGACAATCCCAGTTTTGAACCACAGAACAGGCATGTGAAATCAGCAGCGCGCATTGGGCCGGGTAGCATGGCTTCCTCCCTGTTAAAAAATCGATCTTTCTCTTTCAAACACCAAAAAAACCCGGTTTTCATCAAGTTTTTTTTAAAAAAATTTAACAACAGTTGCTTTTTACTCGTATAATATAGTAGATGATGAAAAAATAAAAATACACGGGAAAGAACCGGGATGGCAGAATGAAAAAAGAATGCGTTATATTGATATCTGTTGTGTTTGTTCTTAGCGGATGCAAGGACACTTCGTTTAAAGATGTTTTCACGTTAAAATCGGTTAAAAATGTCAAAAAGGATGAAATAGTCAGGCTTAAACAGGAGGCCGGCAAGTACGAGAAAAAGGTTGCCGAGCGAATGTCCAATGCCGAGCAGCTGGGAGCCATATACCAGGAGCTTGGTGAGAAGTACAATGACAGGCGTTCATGGGACCCTGCCATCGATGCGTTGAAGAAGGCCGTAGGGTATGGCAGGGATTCTGCAAAGGTGCATTTCCAGCTTGCGCTTGCCTACGCCAACAGGGGTGTGGAACTTGACAGCGGGGCAGACCTGGACAAGGCCGAACATCATTACAAAAAGGCACTGTCCATGCAGTCATTGTACCCGGAGGCCAGGTACAGCTACAGTATTTTCCTGTATTATCAGCGTGACAAAAAAAAGAAAGCCATAAAAATGCTTGAAGAACTGGTGGTTGCCAAACCCTCGTATCACCAGGCCCGGTTTGGCCTGGGGCGTTTTTATTACGAGGACGGGAATGCGCAAAAAGCATTATCCGTATACGAGCAGTTGTATGCGGACTTGGAAAAACTGCCCGAATCATCCAGTGTGAAAGAATACAGGAAGAGCTGCAGGCAGAATATAGAACGAATAATGCGGGAAATTTCAGAGAGGAGATAATGCCGAACGACATGCTGGATTACGCCCTGGCGCTTTCCGTGATAAGTGCGCCGGGCAAAAAAGGTATTTGGAAATATTACAACGAGTATGATCCGTCCACAATTTACAAAAGTGTACTGAAAGAAGACGAATTGGATATACAGTCCCATATCTCGGAAGTTTACAGTGGTTCACCACTGGAGGTATCTTTTGCCATTCGCAATGCCTGCAGCCGGGGTGGATATGCTATACTTACCTACTGGGATCAGCAGTATCCCCGTCTCTTGCGGGAAATAGCCAGGCCGCCGCTTGTACTCTATTGCCGGGGTAATGATACGTCGATGCTCAATAGCAGTACCATCGCCATGGTGGGGACAAGGAAATCCGATTCCCGATCCTCCGCGGTTGCCAGGAGAATGGCGGGAGAACTGGTGGAGTCAGGATTCACGGTGATCAGTGGTATGGCGGTTGGCATAGACAGGGCATCCCATTGTGGCGCACTCGAGGGGGGCGGGTCTACCATAGGAGTTCTTGCCCATGGAATAGACAGGAGATACCCTTATTCGAACCGTGATCTTTATGACAAAATCGCGGCATCTTCCGGTTCCCTGCTGGTCTCGGAATATCCACCGGGAATAAATGCGGTTAACTGGACGTTTGCCCGAAGGAACAGGTTGATAAGTGGTATGTCAATTGCAACGGTCATAGTGAAGGCTGCGGCAAAAAGCGGTGCCCTTATTACCGGCAGGTATGCCTGTGAACAGAACAGGGAGGTGTTCGCCTGTCCCGGAATGGCATTTGATGACGAATACGAAGGATGCATACGGTTAATACAGAATGGAGCCATGCCGGTATTCGATACGTCCGATATCCTGGAAAGCCTGCCGGCTTTCAGCACGGGCAGGGCTGCAGTACCTGCGGCGCGGGCATGCCGCAGTGAAGAGCAACCGGCAAATACTCCGGTGATACAGGGCTCGCTGGATGGAATTCCTGCCCGGATGGTAAATGTCCTCCAGGAAGGAGACATGGAAATTGACGACCTGGTTCGTCATCTTCAATTGCCAAGTTCGGAGGTAAACGAAGCGCTTATTATGCTTGAGCTTTCTAATGTAATTCGGCGTGACGGTAACATGGTGGGGATGGCATGATCACCACCAATTCATCAGGATCAATGGAGGCTGGAAGGTAGTGTATCTCAAACGGTTGATACTTGTAATGCTTATCCTGTTATGGGGGATCAGTTTTACACAGGTGTTCTCTGTACCCCCGTATGCTGACGACGTGTACCCGGCATACAGGTCAGGTTATTTCAGGGAACTGGAACGGCAAATGGCTGTTATCGCTGACAGTTTTCTCAGCGTAAAAACAATGAGCAGGGCCGCCTATGCCTGGGTGTTCTTGAATGATGTGCAGATGCATCATGGTATTACCATAAACGTATATGATCACCGCGGGATGCTGGTGCCGGTGCCGGGTGAAGAGAAGGACATACCTGATAAGGATGTACTCGAGGTGCTGCATTCTGTTAATCCCGAACCGGTATTTTTTATTGAAGGAAACCTTTACCATGGTATCATTCCTTTCAGTAAACAGGATCGGTGCGTGTTCTGTCATAAAAACACGGCTCCAAATGATACAATAGGGATTCTCTCTTTTTCACGCGAGTATGACAGTCATGTATACTACTCCTCGGAAAGGGTGCTGATATTTGTACTCATCACCCTGGGGATAACCTTGCTGGTCATACTGGTTGCCCGCTGGCAGCCCGGTGTCAGGGTTAAAGAATTATTTGACAAATATGATTAAATTACATTTTGTCGTATCAATGCCCGGGCAGGCGGGTATATCATAGCTAAAGGAATAAAGTGCCATGCCAAAAAATGGAAAGACGCTTGTTATAGTAGAGTCACCTACAAAAGCAAAGACCATACACAAGTATCTCGGGAAGGATTACGATATAACTTCATCAATGGGTCACGTCATAGACCTGCCCAAATCAAGGCTTGCCGTTGATGTTGAAAACGATTTTACCCCGGAATATATAACCATACGCGGCAAGGCAAAGGTGTTGAACGAATTGAAGCGCAAGGCCTCAAGTGCCGACCGGGTGCTTCTTGCCACTGACCCCGACCGCGAAGGAGAGGCAATATCCTGGCACCTGAAAAATGCCCTGAAGGATAAAAATGACGATATCCGCCGTATTGAGTTCAACGAGATCACGCAGGATGCCATAAAAGAAGCCATACATAATTCACGGGAAATCGACGAAGACCTGGTAAACGCGCAGCAGGCCCGGAGGATCCTTGACAGGATAGTGGGGTATAATATCAGCCCCATTCTCTGGAAAAAGGTGAAAAAGGGGCTGTCCGCCGGACGTGTGCAGTCGGTGGCGTTGCGTGTTATCTGTGAGCGCGAGAAGGAAATAGAAGAATTCATACCCGAAGAATACTGGTCGCTTGATGCCCTTTTCAGGGTTGAAAAAAAGGAGTTCACTGCATCTTTCCAGTCCGTTGACGGTGAGAAGAAAACCCTTCGTTCCGAGGAAGAGGTCAACGCCATAACAGAAAGGGTAAAGGACCGGGATTTTAGCGTTACAAGCATTCAGAAAAAAGAGAGAAAGCGAAAAGCACCCACTCCCTACATCACCAGTAAACTGCAGCAGGACGCGGCCAACAGGCTGGGGTTTACCTCGGGAAAGACCATGATGGTGGCACAACAGCTGTACGAAGGTGTGAATATCACCGGCGAAGGACCAGTGGGCCTTATAACCTACATGAGGACAGACTCCACCAGGGTCTCTCCAGGCGCCATCCAAATGACCAGGGAGTACATCGCCTCAAATTATTCCGGTGATTACCTGCCGGAAAAGCCGAATTTTTTCAAGACAAAGAAGGGGGCGCAGGATGCCCACGAGGCCATTCGTCCCACCTCTGTAATGCGTACGCCTGAATCTATAAAGGCAGACCTTACCCGTGACCAGTACAGGCTGTACCAGCTCATATGGAAACGGCTGGTGGCATCACAGATGACCCCGGAGGTTTCAGAGATCGTAACCGCCATGCTGGAATGTAATGGCGTGGAATTCCGGGCATCAGGGAGCAGGGTGCTGTTCAAGGGCTTTGCCGCCCTTGATAAGGATGCCAGGTCAAAACGGCAGATACTGCCGGATATGAAAGAGGGTGATTCCTTACGCCCCTCTGAATTTCTGCCGGAACAGCACTTTACAACACCTCCTCCACGATATAACGACGCGTCGCTGGTGAAGTTCCTCGAAGAATCCGGTATTGGACGTCCGTCAACCTATGCGCCCACCATCAATACCCTGATAAAGCGGTATTACGTGGTACGGCATGGCCGGCAGCTTGTACCAACGGTGCTTGGCAAGCTGGTGAACCAGCTTATTGTGGATTACTTCAACGACCTGGTTTCTGTTGATTTTACGGCCGACATGGAAGAGAAACTGGACCGTATAGAAGAAGCCCGCGACGACTGGAAAAACATGCTGAGCGATTTTTACGGTCCCTTCCAGTCAACCGTTGAGCATGCCGAGCATTCCATGGAAGAGATGAAGGGCGTGCTTGACGAGGAGACCGATATCACCTGTGAGAAATGCGGTCGACCCATGATGAAGAAACTGGGAAGGTACGGATTTTTCCTGGCATGTTCGGGGTTCCCGGAATGCAGGAATTCAAAGTCTCTTCCGCTTGGGAAGTGTCCCCGGGAAGACTGTGATGGTGACGTGGTTAAGAGATCTTCCAAAAAGGGAAGGCCGTTTTACGCCTGTTCCAATTATCCCGATTGTGAATTTATCAGCCGTGATACCCCGTCGGACAAGCCATGCCCCAGGTGCGGTAAGCTGCTTTTCATTAAAAAACTGGGTAAACGCGGAGAAATGCTTGTCTGTTTGAATGAATCATGTGACTATAAGCTTGAGCTTCTTGACGAAGAAGCCAAAAACGGCAATAATGTCTCGCAGGAGATGGGAGAAGAGTGATTGTTGAAATTGACCTGTTCATGGATTACCTTTCGGTTGAAAGGAACATGTCGGGTAACACGATTGACGCGTATAATCATGACCTCCAACGCTTCCTGGATTTCATGCTGTCCGATGCTGCAGCATCAGACCTCTACGGTGTAGAGGTGGAGTTCGACGGGCAGGACGTAAAGACAGGCAGCATTACAAAGGATACCATTCGCGCGTTCATCGAATTCCGCTACGATGAGGGGCTTTCAAAATCGTCCATACAGCGAACCCTTGCCACCTTGAAGTCGTTCTTCAGATTCCTGCACAACAGGGATATAATACCGCACAACCCGGCAGCTTCGGTTGTATTCCCGAAACGGGAGCGAAAATTACCCCGTTTCCTCACGGTAACACAGGTCAACGCGTTGCTTGATTTTCCCCTTGAAAAATTCATAGACTACAGGGACAGGGCCATGCTGGAGTTGTTTTACTCTTCCGGCGCGCGGGTTTCAGAACTGGTCACCGCCATGTACAGGGGCTGCAATCTTGAGAAAGGAATGCTGCGTGTCCAGGGGAAGGGTAGTGTTGAACGGTTCGTTTTTCTTACCGGTGACGCTGTTGACGCCCTGGACGGCTACCTGGTAGAAAGAAAGAAGAAGTTTGGCGATATAAGTGAACCGCTGTTCGTGAATAACAGGGGAGAGCGGATAACCCAGAGGGGCGTTTTCTACGCCATCGATAAAAGGGCATTACAGGTTGGGTTTCCGGGGAAGGTGACACCTCATATGTTGCGGCACAGTTTTGCCACCGAAATGATGAACCAGGGGGCTGACCTGCGTGCGGTACAGGAGATGCTTGGGCACAGGAGCCTTTCAACGACACAGCTGTATACCCACACTACCAAAAGAAGATTGCGGGATATATACGACCGGTATCATCCACACTCCGGTTCGGAAAAGGGAACAGGTGAATAATGGATCAGTATAAAGGTACAACAGTTCTTGCAATACGTAAGGACGGGAAACTGGCAATAGGCTGTGACGGCCAGGTTACCCTTGGAGAGACTGTACTCAAATCAAGGGCGGTAAAGATCCGTTCGCTGTACAACGACAAGGTGCTCAGCGGTTTCGCGGGATCAGTGGCAGATGCGTTAACACTCTTTGAGCGATTCGAAGGCAAGCTGGAAACCTACTCCGGGAATTTGCCCAGGGCGGTGGTTGAACTTGCCCGTGACTGGCGAACCGACAAGATGTTGAGGCGCCTGGAGGCGGTACTGGTTGCCGGTAATACTGAGAGCCTGTATCTTATCAGCGGCAACGGTGAGGTGATAGAGCCCGATGACGGCATCCTGGCGGTAGGTTCCGGCGGCAGTTACGCGCTTGCGGCTGCCAGGGCGCTTTCCCGGAATTCCGGTATGGGAGCGGCAGAAATAGTGAAAGCATCACTTGAAATAGCCGCGGAAATATGTATATATTCTAATGCGAACATTGAAATAGAGGAAATATAAGTTGATGAACAATCTCAATGACCAGCAGATGATGGTAGAATCCATGACCCCCAGGGAGATCGTGCAGGCGCTGGATAAGTATATAATAGGACAGGACAACGCCAAGAAAAGCGTGGCAATTGCTCTTCGCAACAGGACAAGGCGGAAAAAACTTGACGAGGAGATGCAGGAGGAGATAGCTCCAAAGAATATTATCATGATAGGTCCTACCGGTGTTGGGAAAACGGAGATCGCCCGCAG
The DNA here is from genome assembly GCA_964345775.1 of uncultured Leptospiraceae bacterium. Lineage (GTDB taxonomy): Bacteria > Spirochaetota > UBA4802 > UBA4802 > UB4802 > M55B154. The sequence goes on from CAYFSO010000041.1 coordinate 20,946, forward strand.
GCTTTCCAGGCTTGTAAATGCGCCCTTTATCAAGGTTGAAATAACAAAGTACACCGAGGTGGGATACGTGGGACGTGACGTGGAATCGATGATACGGGATCTCACGTCCATTTCGGTAAGCATGGTGAAAAACGAGTACGGGGAATTCTACGAGGAAAGGGCCAGGGTAAATGCCGAGGAGCGTATCCTGGATCTTCTTATGCCCGGCAGAATGTTTGATAACGGGGTTGACCGGTCAACGGGTTTCCAGGTGGACGAGGTGATCAACAACCATGAAGAGGAAACCATTAAAGAAGACATGAAAGAGAAGTACAGGGAAGATCTCCGTGAAGGCAGGCTGGATGACCTGGAGATAGAATACGAGGCCGAATCACAGGCCAGCATGCCGGTCATGTCAGTGTTCGGCGGGTCTGGCATGGAAGACATTGATATTCAGCTGCAGGCCATGCTGGGAGATATTATGCCCAGGAAGTCAAGAAAACATAAGATCACCGTGAAGGACGCACGACGGATATTCGTTACCGAGGAAAAGGAGAAGCTCATAGACATGGAAAAGGTCACCCGCGATGCACTGCGCCGGGTGGAAGAAATGGGTATTGTTTTCGTGGACGAGATTGACAAGATCGCGGGTCCCGAGGCCGGCTCATCAGGGCCGGACGTATCCAGGCAGGGTGTGCAGCGTGACCTTCTTCCCATAGTTGAAGGGACCACGGTTGCCACCAAGCACGGTCCGGTAAAGACCAACCATATACTCTTTATCGCCGCGGGCGCCTTCAACGTGGCAAGGCCGTCTGACCTTATACCCGAACTGCAGGGAAGGTTCCCCATTCGCGTGGAACTTAATTCCCTGGGAGAAGATGATTTTAGAAAGATATTGACCGTTCCCAGGAATTCCCTCACCCGCCAGTATACAGAAATGCTCTTGACCGACGGGGTAAGGCTGGAATTCACGGATGACGCCATTGACCAGCTGGCGGTGATGGCCAGGCGGATCAACGAGGAGCACGAGAACATCGGTGCCCGCCGCCTGCATACCATCATGGAAAAGCTGCTTGAAGACATACTCTTTGATGCCACGGATATGCCGGAGGATGAGAAGCATATCCCCATAGATGCTTCGTTCGTTAAAGAAAAGCTGGATGAGGCGGTGAAGGACAAGGATCTCTCACGATATATACTGTAACCTAATGCAACCCGGCGTGTATTATATCCCGGAGTTCTTCGGCGGTAAACTGGTACCTCGTGTTGCAGAAAAAACAATGCATTTCAGCCCCGCCGTCCTCTTCGATCATTTTTCGTATTTCTTCCGTGTCTACGGTTTTCAGGGCATTTTTCAGCATTTCCCTGCTGCACCTGCAGGTGAGAGATAACGGGGTTTCATCAAGCACCTGTACCGGCCTGTTGCCAAGCAGGTTGGAAACGGCGGTATACACATCATTACCCGACCTGAGGTTCTCATCCAGGGAAAAAGAGCCGTTGGTCATCTTTTCTTCTATTTCACGTATAACATTTGCCGGCGTGTCCGGATAGGTCTGCACAAGAACGCCGCCGGAAGAGGTGACCTGCCCTTCGGTGTCAAGGTTCAGGGCGATCATCAGTGCAGAAGGTACCTGCTCTGATTCTGCAAGGTACCTGGTCACATCCATTGCAACGTCACTGTGATACAGGGGCATAACTGTCCTGTACGGTTCCTTCAGCCCCAGGTCCCTGTCCACGGTGAGAAAGCCGGTGCCTATCATGCGGGGGATGTTAATGGATTCTGCGCCAGCGTCCATGTCGGCCAGCGGGTTTGCAACGTATCCCCGTACGTTGCCCATGCCGTCTACCTGGGCCACCATCTCTTTCAAATGCCCGGTTCCGGAAATTTTGAGGGACAGTGACTGCCGTGATCCCGGCTTCAGGGATGACCCTGCCAGCAGAATGGCGGCATTGACAATCCTTCCCAGGGCCACCCTGGCATTGGGGGCGGTGTTATGTACCAGGGAGATCTCTTCTGCCAGTTCCCTGGTCTGTGCTGCGTATATCCTGATGTTGTAATCCTGGCACAACATGCGTGCCAGGAAATTGCTGTGGTTCATATGCGTGTCTCCGGTATTATTTAAATTCGCTCAATGACTCGTGTATGCCCTTGCTGATCTCGAACCAGTAGGTGTACGCGGCTTCTTTGGGATCTTCATCAAAGAATTTCAGCCAGTTGTCAAGTTCTTCGTGCCGGGTTTGTTCTACTTCCTTGTGCCTCCTGATAAATGAATGAATAAAATCGATGTTCCTCTGCGATTCCCAGAAAATAGAAGCATTGCGGCTGTTTATACGGCTGGCTGTCATGGGGATGGATTTTTCAAGCTGTTCGCGCATCCCGAAAAGGGATTCGATAATTTCCGGCAGCATCTCTTCGGCCCAGTTGCGGTGGAACCGGCAGAAGCCCAGGTTGTCCATTG
>CAYFSO010000042.1:0-23217 GCA_964345775.1 uncultured Leptospiraceae bacterium
ATTACTGTTTTTTTATCCACCGTGTACCCTCCTTAGAATCCTGGAGGATGATGCCTTTCTCTTCAAGCATGTCCCGTATCTCGTCGGCACGGGCGAAGTTCTTCTCTTTCCGTGCCTGGTTGCGTTCCTGTATGAGCTTCTCGATCCCGGCGCTGTCAATCTCACCGGCGGAGGTGTCCTCGAAGAAGATGAAGCCGAACACCCCGTCAATGCGCTTCAGGGCCGCCATGACAGCGTCACGGTCGGCGGTGTTGAGCTGGCCCTGGTCAATGGCCAGGTTCATGGAATGAACGAAATCGAAGAACACCCCCATTCCCCCGGTGATGTTCAGGTCGTCGTCCACCGTTTCGGCAAACCTGGTAAAGAGCTCGTCGATGGCGTCGGCGAGCTCGGGGGTGGGTTCCCCGTCCTTCTTTATCTCGTTGAGACGTGCCAGGAAATTGTCTATCCGCATGAGAGCCTGCCCCGCCTGCGCCAGGCCTTCAAAGGTGAAGTTCAGCTGCTTGCGGTAATGGGCCGAGAGCAGCAGGTAGCGGATGGCCCTGGGTGAGTACCCCTTTTCAAGCAGGTCACGCAGGGTGTAGAAGTTGCCCAGCGACTTGGACATCTTGGAGCCCTCCACCAGCAGGTGCTCGATGTGTATCCAGTAGCGCACAAAGGTCTCGCCGTAGGCGGCCTCGCTCTGTGCGATCTCGTTCTCGTGATGGGGGAAAACCAGGTCAACGCCCCCGGTATGGATGTCGATGGTGCTGTTAAATATCTTGCGCACCATGGCGGAACATTCGATATGCCAGCCGGGCCGGCCTTTCCCAAAGGGGGTTTCCCACGCGGGTTCGTTATCGCGGGGAGCCTTCCAGAGTGCGAAATCACGGACATCGTCCTTCTCGTACTCGTCGGCGTCATACCGCGCCCCGCTGCGTATCTCACGGCGGTCAAGGTTGCTCAGCAGCCCGTAACGGTCGTAGTTGGATATGCTGAAATAGATTGACCCGTCCTTCTCGTAGATGAGCCCCTTCTGGTCCAGGTGTTTTATGATATCAACCATGGCGTCTATTGAATCGGTGGCCCGGGGAGTGTGCTCAACCTTCTCGATGTTCAACGCGTCCAGGTCCTCGAAGAAGATGTCGGTGTAACGCTCGGTGTACTGCTTAAGGGTTATCCCCTCGCTGTGTGAGCCGGAGATGGTCTTGTCGTCCACGTCGGTGATGTTCATGGCGTGGTCAACCGTGAAACCCCGGAACTTCAGGTACCTGCGCAGAAAGTCGTTGAACACGAATGTCCTGAAGTTACCGATATGGGCGTACCCGTACACGGTGGGTCCGCACGAGTATATGGTAACCGGCGGGTAATCGGAGATGTGTTCCTTTTTCTCACCGCCGGGGGTGAATTCGTCGATCCTGTGGGTCATGGTGTTGAATATTCGTAAAGACACCGGTCTTGCCTCCTGTAATTACAACATGTCAGGGTAATGACAGCCCGGTGAAGGGGGAGTTGTCAATAGTTTTTCGGTTATTGGACGGGCCCCGTTTCGTTGCCCTCGTCGTCCAGCAGCACCTCTTCAACCTCGGTGTACTCGATGGGCTGCATAACGGGCCCCTCCTCAATGGCGGGGGCTTCCTCTTTAACCACCCTGTAAACAAGGGAGGGGATCTCTATTTTCTGAAAATCCTCGGGGGACTGCTTGTAATAGGCAAGCAGCATGTGCAGCTTCTTGATATAGGCGATCAGCTCTTTCAGTTTTTTGTTCTTCCTGTCCACCGTTTTTCGGGATTCGGCCACCAGCGTGTTCAAAAGCTCAGTGCGTTTTTTCAGCTTCTGTTCCAGCTCCAGCACCCTGTCGTAGTATTCCTTGTTCACCTTCTTGAAGTCAATGCGGGCAAGGACTATCTCACCGGGAACCTTCTCATTTTCAACCGATTCGATAATATCGTTCAGTTCCTTCACCGAAAAAAGGTCATCGGTGGAGGTCTGGATCCACTTCTGTCCTTCCTCGTCGGTGTATTCCTGGAAATCCGGAATTTCTTTTTTCTTTTTCTTCAGTATCATTGTGTCCCGGTTATTTTATGCTAAGATTATATACGTAATTATACACTGTCACATATCAATTATCGGTTAAATTTGCTATTTTTTTAAAAATGATTTGCAAGAAAGTTTATTTAAGTGAAAAATGAGCAGTGAACTGAGAACAGTTTTTACTGATCACTGCTCACTCTTCACCTCTCACTTATGATAATATGTTGACAATTAGAGAATTAATCCCTACATTTTCACAATAAACCTGATTGGAACTGAAAAAATGACACCTGCTACCAGGAATAATGAATATATTGAAATAGCCAGCCAGCTTGCCAGCCACGGGAAGGTGCGCACCGACGTGCCCATGAGCGGGTATACCAGCTTCAAAACAGGGGGCAACGCCGACATACTGGTAGAACCCGCAACGGTTGACCAGGTAGAAGCCATTACAGGTATTGCAGGACGTGAAGGGGTTCCCCTGACGGTGATCGGCGGAGGCTCAAACCTCCTGGTTGGAGACGGCGGTATCCGGGGCATCGTGATGCGCATCGCACTTGACGGCGAAGATGACGGACATATCAGCGCAGGTGAGGACGGCACCGTCCGGGCCCATGCCGGTGTGAAAAAGAGCACCTTTATACAGTACTGCAGTAAAAACGGCCTTTCGGGCATAGAGTTCATGGCGGGTATCCCCGGATGCCTTGGCGGCGGCATTATCATGAACGCGGGCACCAACATGGGTTGTTTTGCCGATATCCTGGAAAGGGTTACCTGTTTTGTCCCCGGGAAGGGGCCGGTTGAAGAAGAGATCAACCATTCGCGGGCAGGGTACAGGTCAATGGGTCTGCCGGACGGGGTGATCGTGCTGGAGGCCCTGTATGCCCTTGAAAGAACGGGTGACGCTGCGGCAATAAAACGCTCAGTTGAAGACAACATCAGGGACCGTAACGCGAAGCACCCGGTGCAGTACCCGTCAGCGGGCTCCGTGTTCAAGAACCCGGAAGGCCGCTCCTCGTGGAAACTGGTGAACGACGCGGGCCTGAAGGGGAAAACCATGGGCGGTGCCATGGTGTCAGACCTGCACACCAATTTTATCATTAACACCGGTAATGCTACCTCCGCCGATATCCGCGGCATGATAGAGCTGGTACAGGAAACCGTTGAAAAGCAATACGGCATTTTACTGCACCCCGAGGTACGCATGGTCGGGGAATTCATCTGAAAGAAGAAAAAATGGAATTTGGCAAAAAGATCAGGGATATTGAATTCTGCGCCCTGGATTTCGAGACCACGGGGCTGAACCCACTCATCGACCGGATGGTGGAGGTGGGCATTGTCCGGTTCACCATGGACGAAGTTCTGGACACCTACCAGTCGCTGGTAAACCCCCAGCGGGATATCCCGGGCCGGGTCAGCATGATCCATGGCATAACCGCCGACATGGTACAGCAAGCCCCCATGGTGCGGGACATACTGGACGAGGTTGCGGGGTTTATAGGCAATTCTATTCTTATAATACAGAACTCGCGTTTCGATCTCTCCATCATGGATGCCGCCTACAGGTCACACGACCTGAAAACCCCGTCCATGATGTCATTCGATACGCTGACATTGGCGAGAAAAGCGTTTCCCCACCTTCCCAATTACAAGCTGGGGACCCTCTGTGACAGTTTCAACATTCCCATTCGTGCACACCGGGCACTGTCAGATGCCTACGGTTGCATGGACGTATTCAGAAACGTGATACGGGAAGTTGATCCATCAGGCAGGTGGAGCCTGCGGGACCTCCATAAGTATCACGGGAAGATGGTAACCACCCAGTCAATACGTCCCGGTAAAAAGCGCAACCCGGTGGACAGCAGGATACCCATCGGCCACAGGATCACCATACAGTACCGTGATGTAAAAGGGAACATCTCCACCAGGAGCATACTTCCCAGGCGTTTCCTGGCACAGGGAGACAAGGACTACGTGCATGCCTACTGCTACCTGCGCGAGGACGACCGGTTTTTCAATACCGCTAATATTTTGAATGTACAGTAGTTTTTTTCACGCAACGGCGCAACGAACGCGAAGAGTGGGTCAATACAGGGTGGTTTCGTTTATTGTGCTGGTTATGGGTTGTTGTTGGGTATTGTTTTAGATATGGTTTTTACAGGCTGAGATATACATATTTTTAATCCAAAAGCCATATATATATCCTTACTGTAAAACCTGAATGGATTTAAATTTTACAATACCTGACGATACAGCAATAAAGAACTCAACTCTTCGCGTTCGTTGCGCCGTTGCGTGAGGCCCCGTTCGGCTTCATGCAGGCCTGGCCGCTACCATTTCTGATGTATAAAGAAGTCAAGGTTGTTGCCGGACAGCCCGTTGGGGTAGAGGTAGTCACGTCCGAAGTAGAGCCCGAATTCGAACTGGTCAAAGATAATATAGTGCAGGGTGGGGCCCCCTACCACGCCCAGTTTTGTACCGTCAAGATCATAGCCGCTGCCCTTGAACACGGTAGCATCTCCGTAGACGCCCACGTAGAGGAAATCCCTGTATATTGAGATTCGAATTTCCTGTCCCACCTGTGCCATCTTGCGGGTATGATAGGAAGACCCCATGAAACCACGAAACTGGTCTGTGGAGACAGCGGGCTCATGGTAGAAGGGGGGCCGTTTCCAGAAATACACGGCAGCCATGTCGATGGAATACAGGGTATGGCCTGTAAACTCAAAATCAAGCTCACCGGTGAATTCAATACGACTATAGTTGGTATCGCTTTGATAGAAGCTGTAACGCAGCACGAATTCACGTTTTTCTGTATACGAGAAAGAGAAGGGAAGCAGGTTTAATTCAACCGATGTTGTCACGTAGTTCCACAGGTCAGTACTTTCTTTTATATACACCTTGTAATCGGAATCCTCGTCTGTCTGGCTGTTGAACATGAATATCTTTTCAACACCGTACCCGAAGTATACTCGCAATTCTTTTAGCAGCTCGAAACCAGGCTCAAGAGTACCGTCGGTTGATATAAACTTGTATTTCAGCAAACCCAGGTCCGACCTGGATGATGCGGAATGGTATACATCCCCTTTTATCCTGGGTGTAAATATATCTTCAAATGCTGGCGCAAAATCATATTCTGTTTCAAGCTCCGCGTACGTTATGCGTGGGATGGCCGTAAAGTTCAGGTCAAGCCCATAATAGAGCCCCATTTCGTACTCCGCGTTAAAAAAGTCCCTTTCCTGGATAAGCGAAGGGTGGTCGTACTCTACCTCTGGTATGAACCCCCTGGTATAATGAAGATCAAGGTTGTAGGACATCCCTTTTTTTTGCTTTTTGGCCGAAGAAGGAGCGCTCACGAATTGTATCTCGAGGTTGTATCGTTTAACAGGGCTGTTCATGAATGGTACTTTTGCCGTGCCGATATATGGCACAAGCACCTTCCTGTCCAGCTGTATAAGAGATTCGGTATATACTTTTGCGGGGGTAAGCAGGGCCTGCGCGTTTTTCAGCCACCTTGTTTTTCGAAGCTTTTCAATCTGCCTGTTAACACGGTACTTGTTGTATATTTTATGGGGGAGTTCAAACTTGTACCTGGCGTAAATTGTCCGGATGGTGTTAAGTCCGCTGAATGCGATCCGGTTGAGCCTGCCTTCGTCAATGTAGATGACCAGCGTTCTTTCATCCTCTTTTACGAGATAGGTGTTTACCAGCAGGTAGCCGCGGTCGATATAGAATCGACGTATCTTTTGAGAGATATCCTCGAAATATTCTTTCCCGGGAAGCAGGCCACCATGGAGGTTGAGCCGGTACCTGACGTAATCTTCGTTGTATATTTTCTGGCCCAGCAGTACCAGTCGTTTACTTTTGTCCTGTGATCGAAGTGGAGTACCAAATTGCAGGGCAGCCAGGAGTACCAGCAATAGAACAAGGCCATGGAATAAGGAATGCCGAGGTTGCCGCATGCTGAATTATTCTGTACAAAAAAGGCTTTTCAGAGTTTTTATAAGGGTAAGAACCCTGTCATCCTTAAGGGAATAGTACATGAAGTTGGCTTCTTTGCGCCTGTTTATGATCTGCATCTTTCGCAAAATGGTCAGGTGCTGTGATATGTTGGATATGGTTGAACCGAACTCGTGTTCAATCTGGCTGACAGTTTTTTCACCATCGATGAGAAAGCAGAGTATTTTTAATCGAATGGGATGAGCAATTGATTTTAACAGCTCACTGGTATAATTAACCTGTTCTTCTGAGAGAATCATGAATCCATCCTTCGTTTCCTGGTGATGTGTCATGAGAATTTTATAATTTAACTATTCAATTAAGTGCAGGCAGCGGTGAAACTGTCAATTTCTTTTTTGCATGGCGGCAGGTAAAAACGCGCAATGAGAGGACACTCAATGCAGCAGGTAATCCTTGAGCTGCATCAGGTTAATGATCCTGGTTACCGCGCTTGAAGGGTAAATGCTCAGGTTGCCACCCCGCGAAGATATCTGGTGCTTGGCATGGAGAAGAAAACCGATGAAAGAAGAGTGTACGTGAATGGTGTTTGTAAGATCGAAACTTACAGGGCCATTATTCTCGTATTTTTCCAGAATTCTCGTATACTCTGGAACTTCTTCAAGGGGGATCTCCCTGGGAAATGTCCATGTCCTTTGGTTATTCAAGGTCTACCTCCGAAGCCGGGTGTGTATTTTTATCCTGCTGGTATATATATCGAGATTTCACTATCCAGGATTTAGTAAAAATTACCACATTTAAAAAAAATATTTAAAATTGAGTATACCTGTCTTGAGCCGGGATCGGTATAATGCAGTACGCAGGGCCCTGATCATTTTTGTGGCTTATTATGTCGCGTTGGTTTTAAAAATCAAGCATTTTTATGAATTAATACAACATTTTCGCTATAATGACATTAAATACTCTATCATAATTTTTTTGAACAAAAGTTCTTGAAAATTTAGGTAAGTGATTGTTAATTGCTTCAGGGTAGATTCCCTCGGGTGAAAATTATGAGGCTTCTTGATACTGTAGAAGAAATCGAGAGTGGGGTGATCAGGGGAGATCTCGAACATCTTAAGAAACTGTTCATCATGCCAGATTCACCGGACAAGTTTCTTGAGTTTGGCTATGAATTGCTTGACCTCATTCATTCGTTTTTCAAGGAGAAGGGTGGTATACACAGTGAGGTCACCCTGCCCGAGCTTGCGTCAATATTTTCTGATATTGACATCCCCAAGGATCCACACCTGTTAAAAGATATCCTTGCCGAAATAAAGAAAAAGATCATTGCCCACTCGGTGAAGGTGGGAAACCCGTATTACATAGGGCACATGACCAGCGCCATACCCTATTTCATGATCCTCATCGAGATGATCATCGCGGCGTTGAACCAGAACCAGGTAAAAATTGAGACGGCGAAAGCATCAACATTCGTTGAGAGGGAGTTCATCTCCTGGATACATCGTCTCATTTTTCAGCGGTCTGCCCGCTTTTACAAGTCCAATGTGCAAAATCACCGGGTGGCGCTGGGTAACGTTACCCTTGATGGGACCATAGCCAACCTTACCGCCATGCTGGTTGCCCGTAACAGGGCATTTCCGCCGGATGGCAGATTTCCCGGTATCAGAAAGGCGGGCCTTGTAGAGGCATACAGGTACTATAACTGTAAGAAGGCGGTAATACTGGTGTCGCAGAGGGGTCATTATTCCATTGACAAGGTGGCCAGGCTCACGGGGATCGGTGAGCATAATGTCATCAAGATACCCGTTGACGCCAGCAACAGGATTGATATTGCAAAGCTGCGTAATGTATGCCAGCAGATAAAAGAGATCAACGAGAAGAGCAGCGAAAAGATAAAGATCATATCCCTGATAGGTATTGCCGGCACCACTGAAACCGGGAACATCGATGATCTTGTTGAACTGAGGAAGGTGGCAGACGAGTATAATACCTTTTTTCACGTGGATGCCGCGTGGGGAGGGTCGGTGCTGCTGGTTGACAGGTATCGTTACATGTTCAAGGGTATTGAGGCCGCGGATTCGGTTACCTTTGACGCGCACAAGCTGTTGTATTCCCCCCTTTCCATGGGAATGGTAATGTTCAGGAACCCGAACCATATGAAACATATACGGCATACGTCAAATTACATTATCCGTCCTGATTCAGTTGACCAGGGACGGTTCACGGTTGAAGGATCAAGGCCGTTTTCATGCCTGAAACCATGGGTCACATTAAAGATCTTCGGGGCAACCGGTTTCGAGCTGCTCTTCAAGCATTCTTTCACGCTAACGGACACGCTGCACGGGCTTCTTGATGAACATGAAAACTTTGAACTGCTGAATAACCCCGAGCTTTTTATTATTAACTACAGGTTCATACCCGGCAGGGTCAGGGACAGGCTGCAGAAACTGCTGAAAGAAGGCGAAGATGCCGATCCCAAAAAGACTATTCGCATCCTTAACAGGATCAAGAAAATCAACGAAATACTCAATGATCTCAACATTGAACTTCACCGGGCCATACGCCAGGAAGACAACAGTTTTGTATCAAGGACAATGCTTGAATCTACCCCGTATTCACCGCAAAAAATTGTTGTACTGCGGGCCATAACCGTTAACCCGCTTACCACGCCGGAAATATTGCAGGAGATACTGGAAGAGCAGGACCGTCTTGGTATGAGAATATATAAATCTGAATTCAAAAGCCGCCTTGAAAAAGCATAGGGTTTCCCGCAATTTTCTCAACGCCATCGTTGCCGCCGCGTATATCACTGTATCCTTATCATTACTGGCACATCAAGCGTTGAAGAACGCATTAAATTATACCATCATTATAGAACGATGAAAACTTGACAGGGGCAGTGGCCGCTATCGCAGGGCCAGCAATATACGGCAGCCAGGTGTCATGCGGCTGTATGTTCCCCCCACATGGTGGTCAAGGTGGTAGTACAGTATGACGGCCGAAAGTACAACATTCAAAAGGAAGTACTTATGCAGCCATGAAATGTAACCTGGTTGTGTAAGCTGAATGCAGAAAGGAGCTGTCCTTTAAGACAGCCCCTTTCTGGTGAGCGTATATATGGTATGTGCGCAAGTCTGCTTTACTTGAAGTCGTTCAGGCGCTCGCTCTTTTTCTCGTCCTTCTGTACGATCTCCCTGAGATGCTTGTACTGCGGCGAGTCAACACCGTACTGCAGTTCAGCGGCCTTGAGCAGGTACCTGTTCTTTAACTGCTTTTTCTTGAGTATTTCTTCTTCTCCGGCCTGCTTGTACTTACTAAGTACTCTTTCCATGTAGCCGTAACAGCTTGCAAGATACTTGTATGCCCATACATCGTTCTTGGTTTCTTCGTTGATGGCTATATATCTTTCAAGGATGGGTATGCATGGTTTCAGGTTATGCAGGTCATACTGCGTGGACACGTATACCCGGTAAAGACGGCTCTTGAAATTGGTAAATTTCTGGTCGTTCTTCACCTCGGTTGACTGTATCTGGTCCATGTGGTTAATGGCACGGGTAAAATAGGTTACCGCCTTGGTCTTTGCTTCGTATTTCAGCCTCTGGACCTGCCTTTTCTCCTGGTTTCTCCTGTCAATTTCCTGCCAGTACCACTGTTCGAAAAGGTTTTTCTTCTTGGAGTTTATCTCTTTTATCTGGTTAACCTCGTTTTCCATGTCCTCAAGGATGTCGAGACCGGTTGAATACTCGTCAATCGACATTTTCAACAGGTTTTCTGAATATTCCTTGCTGAGCTTTTCCAGTTCCTGTATGGCTTTCACGTAGGGTTTGAAATCCTTTACCCTCCATCCCGTGATTTTACCCTGTTCCTGTGTTTCCTCGGTTTCTTCATCTTCAGGCTGCTGCTGGGCGAACAGTCCGGTACTTGCCAGCATCATGGCGCAGAAAGACAGAAGAACAAGAAATGCAAGCAGTGTTGTAACAATATTTCGTGATTTCATAAATAATAACCTCTCACAGTAACTTCATCATTCAGGTATGTCAGTTCTCAATATAATATCGGTCATGCCGAAATTAAAATTAATGTATTTTTTTTAATAATATAGGCAAGAAAAATCTATTTGTCAGGAAAAAAATATCACGCAACGGCGCGAAGAACGCGAAGAGTGGTTCAATACAGGATAGTTTAGTTTATTATGCAGGCAATCGGTAGTTGTTGAGTTTGTTTTATATATAGTTTTTACAGGCTAAGAAGATTATTGAATTCAAATCTGAAGTCAAATATATATCCTCTTTCTGAACAAACTATAATAGATTGAATAAATATACTACATGACTAAATGGTAATAAAGAACTCAACTCTTCGCGTTCTTCGCGCCGTTGCGTGAGATAATTGTTAAGTTCATTTAAATCCGGGATATTTGATTGACATAAATCAAGGCGGAAATACAGTACAGGAAAACATCAAAACAGGTTGAATCATTATGGCTTACTGCTCTTTCTGCGAATTCAGCGGCATCGTTCGAAATCCTCATTACCTTGACCTGGGTGAAGAACCCCTTGCTCCCTGTCCCAAATGCGTGCTGACGCATTGTGAATGTGATGGAGAGGACCCATGGTTTATGGTGAAGGACGGGAAAATTGTTGACTGCGCCTGCCGCCATATCCGCATGAAAATTGAACGCATAAAAGCGATTTATAAACGTTCCGGCATAGATAAGAAGTACCAGTGGAAGTTCTTTGATTCCTTCGAGTCTACAAATAACCAGACATCGAAGGCCAAGAACATGGGGTATGACATCGTGCGCAAGTTTCCCCATGTGCGAAAGGGGCTTTTCCTCTGGGGTAATCCCGGTACCGGGAAAACACTGCTCTCGTCCATTATCCTGACAGAACTGATCATCCGTCATGCCGTGGAAGGACGGTTCATCAAGATATCACGGACGTTCTTTAACAGGCTTCGGGCAACATTCACGGAGGGGTCGGAGACGTACGGTACCGCCCGGGCCATTGAGCAGGAACTGGAGCTGGCGGACGTGCTGGTTGTTGACGATTTCGGCGTCCAGCGGGATTCCGCGTGGGAACAGGAAACCCTCTACAACCTTGTGGATGCCCGCTACGAGGCGGAAAAATTCACCATTTTCACCTCTAACGTTGATCCCCGCCGCTCGCTTCCCGAGGTGGCAGGCGGACGTATCCTTTCACGGATAAAGGAAATGTGCGTGATAATAGAACTTTCGGGCCAGGATTACAGGGAAAAACTGTAATCATGGCCATTGTGTATATCGGGCTGGGGTCAAACCTGGGCAACAGGGAGCATTTTCTTACGCAGGCAAAAGAACGGATAAACCGGCTTCCGGGTACAGGTATACTTGCTGAAAGCAGTGTTGAAGAAACCGACCCGGTTGGATATACCAGTCAGCCCCGGTTTTTGAACCAGGTGATAAAAATTGAAACGGGCTTGCCACAGCATGATCTTCTTGATACGCTGTTAACTATTGAAACGGAACTGGGCCGAACACGTGGTATACCCATGGGACCCAGGAACATAGATTGTGATATTCTGCTGTACGATGCACTTGTGATTGATGATGAGAGATTAACGGTGCCACATGCCGGGATACGGAACCGCCCTTTTGTTTTGCGACAATTGCTTGAAATTGACGGGGAGCTGCGCGATCCGGCATCTTCAGAATTATACAGGGAGGTATTGGAAAATGGCTGACATAACGAATATCAGGGATTTTGCAAAAGCGAAAAATGAAAAGAAACCCATCGCCATGATCACGTGTTACGATTATGCCTTTGCCCGCATGGTTGCCGAAACAGACATCGATGTGATACTTGTGGGTGATTCCCTGGGTAACGTGGTTGCCGGTTACGATACCACGCTGCCGGTGACCCTTGACCAGATGATATACCATGCGGGTATAGTTCGCAGGGGGGCGCCCGATATGTTCATCGTTGCTGATCTCCCTTTCATGAGCTATCACGTGTCGGTTGAAGATACCATGCGCAATTGCGGCAGAATAATGAAGGAAACCGGTGCCAACGCCGTGAAGCTGGAAGGCGGAAGGGATTTCAGGCACATCGTTGAGAGCCTGGTGAAGGCTTCAATCCCGGTTATGGGACACCTGGGGCTTACCCCGCAGTCAATACACAAACTTGGGGGTTACTCGGTACAGGGACGGGAAGAGGACAGGCGTCATCAGCTGATAGAAGACGCGAAGATCCTTGAAGAAGCAGGCGCATTTTCCGTGGTACTCGAAATGGTGCCCGAATCGCTTGCGAAGGAAGTGAGCGAGGCCCTTTCCATACCCACAATAGGTATTGGTGCAGGACGGTATTGCGACGGGCAGGTGCTGGTGATCAATGATATGCTTGGAATGAACAGGGGATTCAGCCCGAAGTTCCTGAAAAAGTACGCCGATCTTTTTTCAACGGTTACTGATGCGGTTAACTCGTATGCCAATGAAGTGAAAGAGGGTGCTTTCCCGACGGAAGAATACAGTTTCAAGTAATCTCACATTTCCCTCAGGTCGCTTTCCAGCACCACGCTTTCCAGTGAAAAAGGATGCCGGTCTACGTGGTAAAGTGACCAGAACAGGGCAGTTAAGACTGCATCACGTATGAGCAGTCCCCATCCTATGGTTTCACTTATGCCAAGGTATGAAAGTTCGAAACATCCGCAGTCAAATGTTTTGCCGTAAGCCATGTTGTAAATGATGCCAGCCATAAAGATTATCATCAGCATGATCCCCGCGGTTGAGGCGGGACGGATGCTGAATCCCAATACAAGGCATATGCCGATAAAAATTTCCATGTAGGGTATTGCTATTGCGGCGTAGGGTACCAGGTTTTCCGTGAGGATTCCGTATTGGGCTACTGAACCTGCAAACGCTGCCGGGTCAATTATTTTGAATATACTGGAGTATATGAAAAGCGATCCAATGAGAATTCTCACAACAACCGTCAGTTTATTCCCGTAAATATAATCCTGTACCAGTTTTCTAATTCTTCTCATCATTGTCACCTTTCGGTAAAAGTACAGTTTCATCTCCCTCTTCTGTGGGATAGCCTCCTCTTTGCCAGGATTCTATGCCGTTTTCATAAAGGTATATGGTGCGGCTGTATCCCAGTTCTGCAAAACGCCTTGCGAGAGTTTCCGAGGTACTGCATGAATGGCTTGAGCAGTAAATAACCAGTTCAACCGGCCCGTTGATCAGGGAATAATGTTCCTGGATGGATCTCATTGACAGGGATTCAGGTAAGGCAGGGATATTGACGGCTCCCTTTATATGGTTTTTTATGTATTCAGAACGGGGCCGGGCGTCCACCATTAGTGCTGACCCTGTAGTGTGTTTAATGCGCATTTCTTCCGTGTTAATATAGGTTATTTTCTCGTATTTCAGTGACTCCCGTGGTACCAGTTCATATCCTGCAGGGTGCCACGCGTTCACCAGGAAACCTGTTCCGGATGCAAGCAGCATCAAAAGTAACGCCCTTGCTAACGCCTTTCTAAGGGGATATCCGTACGTCATCAATCGAACCTCAATCCTTCATATTCATCAGAGACTTTTTCACGGTACTGTTTTATCAACTTGCGTATTCGGGGGTCATCGGCAGGCTGATGCTCATCCGGGTAAATGAAACGGTTTTTGTAACGCGTAATACTCCCGTTTTCAATGGTAATGTCAAGTATGCCTATACGTGCCCCGTCGGCACCAGCCTGAACTATGAGGGTGTTTCCTGACTTCTCAGGTTTTTTCAGCAGGGTTTGTGAATGTCCACCTACTATAATGTCAATATCCGGATGTTTTTTTGCCAGTTCCCTGTCATACTTGATACCACTGTGTGAGAGCACTACAATGCAGTCTACCTTTTGTGAACGCATGCGTTGAACTGCTTCCTTTACGGCAGTATTCGGTGACGTAACCCTTGTGTTCTTTTTTATGCTGCTGCCGTAGTACTTGAATACAGATGGGTGCATAATGCCGGTGATCCCGTATTTTATCCCGTTCTTGCGAATGATCATCAGTGGCTTTGCTGGAGATCTCCAGTTTCCCCCGTGCCGTACCTGTATATTGGCGCACACGAACGGCAGCATCCTGGAATGTTTCATCAGTTCATCCATCCCCACCGTCATCTCCTGGTCACCCGGGCAAATTGCGTCATAATCTATGTGATCCATAGACTTAACCAGGAAATCTGCCAGGATCGGATCAGGATCATAGGTGAAGATATCCCCGGTACTGCACAGAAGAAGGTCCCCGTTCTTGTCCCGGAGCTTTTTAACGGCAGTTGCCCGTTTTACCAGTCCTCCATTGGGATTTTGCGGACAGTGGCAATAATCCAGGTTCCCGTTCAGGGAGTTGGTATACACGACCTGTCCTTTTTTTATGCTGTTTCCACCCGATGCAGATTTGTGAACTGATACAATTGATATCAATAAAACGGTAACACCCAGGATGGAAGTCTTCGCTAAGTTTAATTTCATGTCGCAGTTTACCTGATAATTCGAAAATCGTTTTTATCTATTTTTTCGTAGATCCTGTGTGTAATAAAAAGGTCTACAAGATCGTTGTCAAGTTTATTACGCTCACCTTCTTCCTTTAAGATGGATAGGGCCTTTTCATGTGTTATTGGGGGTTTGTACGGCCTGTCTGTTGCTATCAGGGCATCGTAAATATCAGCAAGGGCGATCATCCGTGCCTGCAGGGGAAAGTTGTCTTTCCCAGTGATCCCATCAGGATATCCTGTTCCATCAAGTTTTTCATGATGTTTCAGTGCGAACTCCGGGATCCTCTTATATTCAGGTGGCCACGGGATCTTGCTCACGAAATTATACGTGTGAACCACGTGACTTTCTATCTCCCTGCGTTCATCCGGGTTAAGGCTTCCCCTTCGAATGCTGAGATTGTTTTCAATATCTGTTGTCATTATGCACAGCGTATTCCCCTCCACGTCAATGCAGTCCAGGCATGCTATTGAAGTTTCAAGCGTGGAAAGTAATGCCGATACGTCTTCATCAAGTACAACGGGCTCATTCAGCTTGATCACATTGTCCTTGATCGTCCTGATGTCTGCCAGCACCCGGTCTTTCTGTTTCTCCAGTTCACGTATCTTTTTCGTGTATTCTGAAGAAGAATTGCTGTTCATGGCGATCCTGGCCTCTTCGACGGCGAACATCAGTTCCTGGTACCGGTAAAGGTAATCCATCTTGAGTAAAAGGTTGTCAAGGTCTCTCGGGTATAGCTTCTTGGCCTTCTGGAATATGGCAACATCAATGTATACTTTGCCGAAGTCATGGAGCAGCGCAGCATATTCCAGTTCCTTTAATTCGCTGTCTGAGAAATTCGTATCCTTGAAAGGGCCTTCGTCCTGCTGGTTGATGGCATGTGCCAGTTCCTTGCATACCTGTGCCACCCTGAATGAATGACCGGAAGTGGCGATGTCCCTCGATTCTATGGCAGTAACAGATGCCTTGACGAATTCTTCGAACTGGTTGCGTATCTGCAGCATCATCCTGTTGTTCTCTATGGCAATGGCAGCCTGGCTTGCAACTGCCTCTAACAGGCTTTCATACCGTTCATCGAACGGTACAACCTTTGTGTCAAAATCATAGGGACTGGAAAGGATTATTTCGAAGGCCTCGTTACCGGTGCTTTCACAGGTGCTGTCCAGGTATTCCTTGCTGTTAATGAGCTGTATAACCCCTATGGTCTGGTCAAGATGGTTGATCATGGGGACAACCAGCATTGACTTTGATCGGTAATCATGTATCTTGTCAAATGACGAGTTGAAAGAAACAGGATCGCCCTCGTTCAAAAGATACACGTCCGGGATGTTCAACACCTTCCTGGTTACCGCCACGTAGCCCGCGATTGAACTGGTATCCATGGGCATGGTGAATTCCTCGTAGGGCAACTCCTTCGAAAAGGTATGTGAATACTTGAACCTCAGATGGCTGGTGCCGTCTTCCCGCTCTTCTATGAGGTAAATGCTGCCCGCGTCAGCCCCGGTTATCTTTTTGCTGAGGTACAGGATCAGCCTCAGCAGCCTGTCCGGATCCTTTTCCACCGACAGCGATTTTCCAATATTGATCAGGGCTTCCTGGTCATGCTGTGTATCCTGTAACTTGTTGATATACTGCTTGCTTGATTCGGTATATTCACTCCTTATCTGTATCAGCTGAAATCCCTTGGTAGTAAGGAACTTGAATTCAGTTTCCGAGATGGACGTTGTACGTATTGATAGTATGGCATCAACATTGGTGAGGGGAAGAGTGCCGGTCTTTGCTGTATCAATGAGAACGAACTGTGTATACGTTGGAACGGGGAAGGCTGTAAGGATGCTGCTGAGCTTGCTGTACTCCTCTACTTCCACGAAAAAGACAAACGCCGTGTACGAGGCTGTTGCCTGGTTGTTCTCCCCCCTGCAGTCGAGCAGGTCATCAAAGGGTGAGGAGATGATACGAACCTGGCCCTTGAACTCGGACGGAACAGTAACGTAGTCCTGTATTGACCTGGAAATGCAGATAATCCCATCATGGCATTCCGTACCGTTAGCCACCCCGTCCCCCTCCTGGTAAAGCTTTTTAGTAAGAATATGATCTTACTTTAAAATCAATACATATCAGCCGTCAATCACAATTCAGCCAGTTGGACGGATTGGGAAATGGTGGTTGGTGGATGGTTCGTGGTGGCCGGGGGCATGACGTTATAATAGTGGTTGACCTTATATGTGCTTCACCATACCATAACGAACACGTAATGAACTTATCTTTCGTGATGATCCGCAGGAGAGACTTTTTATGAAAAGAATATCATTGTTACTGGCCATCTGCGTAATGGTACCGGTGTGTACCAGTCATGCACCGCTTGGTGCGCAGGAGCCGGCCAGGTTAGAGGACTTTAATAGATCCCTTACAGAGATAACCAGGAAATCTATTCCCAAGGTGGTAAATATATCGGCCAGGAAAATAGTGAAAAAGGGTGAAGATGAGAAAAAAGGCCCTTTCGGGAAACCTTTTCCGTTCCAGATGCCCCGTAAGCCGCAGGCCACGGGATCCGGTGTTATCGTTGATAAAAAAGGTTTTATTATTACCAATAACCACGTTATCAAGGATACAACCTCAATAACAGCCACGTTATGGGATTCCCGTTCCTTCCCCTGCGAAGTGGTGGGTACTGATCCTGCAACGGATATAGCCGTAATAAAGATCAAGGGTGAAGTACCCGGTGATCTGCCGGTGATCGAAATGGCTGATTCTGACAAGATCAAGGTTGGTGAGATCGCAATTGCAATTGGGAACCCCTTTGGATTTACACATACCGTTACCATGGGGATAATCAGTGCAACCGGACGTGAAGGTGTAGGGCTGGCCGATTACGAGTATTTTATACAGACAGACGCGGCAATAAACCCGGGGAATTCAGGTGGAGCCCTGGTCAATTCTAACGGGAAGCTTATCGGCATAAATACGGCAATTTTCTCGCGCAGCGGGGGATACATGGGTATCGGTTTTGCCATTCCCGCCAACATGGTGAAGAATGTTGTGGAAGAACTTATGGCCAGGGGAAAGGTCGTCCGTGGCTGGCTTGGTGTTTACATACAGAACGTGGACAATGAGCTGGCGAAAAATTTCGGGTACGAGGGTGATACCGGTGTTCTTATTGCCGATATTATCGAGGGATCACCCGCTGAAAGAGCCGATGTGAAGATTGGCGACATCATTGTCGGGGTCAACGGTAAAACCGTGGATAATGTGTTTGAACTGAGAAGGGTGGTAGCCGCCTTTAAACCGGGTACTGCTGTTGACCTGAAGATCGTACGAAAGGGCGAAGAAAAGACGGTAAAGTTCACCATAGGAGAAATGCCGGTTAAATCTGCGGAAAAAACGCACCAGATGGAACAGCCCGCGGAAGACTCTATCGGGCTGGTGGTACATGAGATAGATGAAAGGCTGGCATACCGTTTCAGGATAAAGGACACCAGCGGAGTCGTGGTTGTGAAGGTGAAGCCGGGAAGTGATGCCGCGTCTGCTGGAATTATACGCGGTGACGTGATCAAGGAGATTGAGAAACAACCCGTTGCCAACCTCGGTGATTATCACCGGCTGCTCAAGGAACATAAAGAAAAGGGCACCCTGCTGTTCCTGGTAAAACGCGGCGGGGTGAACAAGTTCATCCTTGTAAAGAAAGGAAATTGAGCTTGTATTTAATAGTATTTCAGGCCAACGCGGTCTTTCACCAGGTCAAGTGTTTCAGCTGCGATGATACGGCTTTTCTCAGCCCCTTTCTTCATTATGTCAACAATGTCATCCGGCCTGGAGGCAAGTTCTGCACGACGATCCCTGAACGGCTTGAAGTATTCCCAGATGAGGGCAAAAAGTTCCTTCTTGGCGTCACCGTATCCCATTCCTCCATCCAGGTACCTCTGCCTCATCTGCTGTCTTGCGGTATCTTCAGCGAAGAGTGAGTACAATGCGAACACGTTGCATTTATCCGGATCTTTGGGTTCTTCCACCGGGGTGGAGTCGGTAACGATACGCATCACCTTTTTCTTAAGGGGCTTTTCTTCTTCAAAAATATTTATGGTATTGTCATAGCTCTTGGACATCTTTTGCCCGTCAATACCGGGGATGACCGCAAGGTCGTCGTTTATAAGCGGTTGGGGCATTGCGAATGTTTCGCCGTAGGTGGTGTTGAAGCGGTCGGCGATGTCCCTTGTTATTTCTATATGCTGTTTCTGGTCTTTCCCCACCGGTATGATCTCGGACTGGTAGAGAAGTATGTCCGCCGCCATGAGAATGGGGTAGGTGTACAGCCCCGAGTTGGGGGTAATGCCTCTTGCCACCTTGTCCTTGTAGCTGTGGCTTCTTTCCAGTAATCCCAGGGAGGTGTGGCAGGCCAGTATCCATGTAAGTTCGGTGACTTCCGGTACATCCGACTGAACCCAGAAATGGCATCTTTCGGGATCAAGCCCCAGTGCCAGGAAATCAATGGCGGCCTGCAGGGTGTTCTGTTTCAGCGCTTCGCTTTCATGTATGCTGGTGAGGGCGTGGTAGTTTACTATGAAACAGAAAAGATCGTGCTCTTCCTGGAACTCGATCATGGGCTTCATCATCGCAAAGTAATTGCCTATGTGCAGTGTTCCCGATGGCTGTATGCCGGATAATACCCGTGACATGATAGATTACTCCTGTTCTGTGGATAATGGTAACGGTAAACCAGATACAGGCTGGATGTTTTACGTCAATAAGAAAAATGTTTGTGTTCACGGGACTAATGGTTGACGTAAGTATTGACGAATTCTTCTTCGGTGAGAAGGGTAATGAACTGGTCTAACTTGGCAAGCTTGAAGATGCTCTCAACGTTCTCATTCAGGTCAAAGCATATGAACTCGACGTCGTTTTTCAGGGCCAGGTTCATGCATCGTACCAGGGAGCCGATACCTGATGAGTCAATATACTTGAGGTCGCGGAGCTTCAGGGCAATGAGCCTGGGTTTCTGGTCCAGGTGTTTTTTGTACATGGTCTCGAAATTATGAACCTCGGAAATATCATATTTCCCTATGAGGTTGAAAATCACCATGTTGTTTTCTTTATGTATATCCGTTTGCATTTTTTTCTGTTACTATGATGTAAGAATAATATTCCGGGATCACAGTCAGTTAGTTAATGATATTTTATATGAAAAGTCAACAAAAAATAACTTGCAGAAAAAGAGGTTTTCATGAAGGATCATCCAGGGTATGTATTATATCATTATTCAGTCCCGTATATCAGGGGCAAATGCTACATTATAATCAAAGAGGAGTGTAAATTATGAAGAAAAATGTTGGAATTGAGGACAGGTATATTCGTTTTCTTGTTGGGTTTTCCCTGCTGTTAAATATAATTATACTTGAGCCGGGTATTCTGGGGACATTCGTTCTTACCGCCCTGGGCCTGGTTGTTCTTTTTACAGTGTATACGTCTTACTGCTGGGTGTATGATATGTTCAATATTAGCACTGTTCATGATGAACCTTTGAAAGAAGAGGCAGATGCTCCGCAGGCACAGGAATCACACGAATAATAATAACTGCACAATAAAAAAAGAAGGGCCGGTTCAAAGTGATATGAACCGGCTTTTTTTTTGACATGTATGATATAGTATATTATCATACATACAAATTCATACCTGATCTTTACATCATTACCTGAGATCGCATAGTGCGGTTTCCCCAGATCTCCATCCTTAGACATCGCAACGTTTACCAGGCAACACTGTTATCGGCTACCGATAATATTAAGTAGTATTGAAAAAATATTGCTTTACAGGAGAGATGTGTGTATATTAGTAGTACATAAAATAATAAAACTATTAATAATTAAAAAAATCCAGGGGGACTTATGGATGTTGAAAAAACCCTTCAGTCGTTGAAGGAGCAAATGCAGGACGTAACAGATGCAAGAAAAGACAAGCTTTCCATGGTGGTGTTCAGTGGAGACATGGATAAGCTGCTTGCTGCTTTTGTTATGGCAACCGGTGCGGTAGCAATGGGACTGGAGGTGGTGATGTTCTTCACCTTCTGGGCCACTCCTGCTCTCAGGGATAAGAAGAAAAAAGGAAAGGGTAAAGACCTTCTCGGCAAGATGTTTGGTTTTATGCTGCCCAAGGGGCCGTCAAAAGTGACCTTATCTAAGATGCATATGGGTGGTATGGGCACAGCCATGATGAAGAACCTGATGAAAAAGAAAAATGTATCCAGCCTGGACGAGATGATCGAACTGGCCGGAGAACTTGGTGTCAGGATCTTCATTTGTGAAATGTCAATGGACCTGATGGGGTTTTCCATGGAAGAAATAATCGATTATCCAGACCTGGAATCGGTGGGAGTGGCTACATTTCTCCAGGAAGCCGGTGACAGCAAGATACAGTTGTTCATTTGATCAAAATTCAGTATCATTTTTATGCAAGATAGATTTTAAAAAAAGGAGATACATCATGAGTGAAATTACAACTGACGTGAACATGGATTTAAAGGGGCTTGCGTGCCCACTGCCGGTTGTAAAAGTAAGCCAGCAGATAAAGAAGATGGAAGCAGGGCAGGTGCTGGTTGCAGAGACAACAGACCCCGGCGCACATGCTGATTTCCCTGCATGGGCAAAATCAAGTGGTAACGAGATCCTTGATACGGTCAAGGAAGGTAACGTAACAAAATTTTACATAAAGAAGGTGAAGTAATTCAAAGGGGTATGGTAATGTGGGATAGTATAAGCTATTTTATACTGGTTCCGATGGTGTACCTGGCATTCGCAACTCTCATCATCGGTCTTGTGTACAAGTTACTGTTAGTTTATTTTTCACCCGGAATTAAAGGCGCAACACCCATTTTCCCGAAGAAAATGGCAAAGATCCCGGGAATAATGACAGACGCCTTCCTGTTGCCCTCCACATTTAAAAAACAGAAAGTTTTCTGGGCAATGATAATAGTATTTCATGTCTTTTTCTTGTTTCTTTTTATTGGACACCTGGAGTTGATCGCTGATTTCAGCTGGATACAGGTAATTCCCCACCAGGTGTTTTTGGGAGCCGGGGTTATTGGTATTGTGTTGATGATAACCACCCTCTATTTTCTCTTCAGGAGATTCGGGGGGCCATACAGGAGAATATCTGTACCTGAGGATTATATTGTGCTTCTCATCCTGTTTTTCAGCATCATGTTCGGCTCAATTCTTCACCTGGCAGACAGGTACAGCGATTATGGATCTGTTCTACATGTTGGAGTAGATGCCTACCGGTCGTATCTTGGAAGCCTGTTCACCTTTCAGCCCGACCTGTCGTATCTGATCACCGAGACGTCACATTTCACCATACTGGTATTGCATGTGCTGTTCGCCAACATCTTCATGATGATGTTCCCCTTTACCAAGATGGTGCACGCGGTATATGCATTTTTAGCCCATAACAGGAAGAGGATGTAATTATGGAAAAGGAAAAGGTACAGGAATTAAGAGAAGCGTATAACAAAAAGCTGAATAAACCCTTACGGTATTATCTTGACCTCTGTACCCGGTGTGGCCTTTGCTATGACACCTGTCATGCCTACCAGGGGGTACCCAGGGAGATATATACACCGGTGGGCAGGGCGGAGGTTGTCCGGAAGATCTTTAAAAAATATTTTAAACCAACAGGGTCATTTTTCCCGTACTGGGGCGATGCCACTGAAGTTGATGACCACGTCATGGATGATGTATACGATGCTGCCTTTTCGTGTACCGGGTGCAGGCGCTGCATGGTGCATTGCCCGTTCTCAATAGACATGGCCATGCTGATGACCATTGCCAAAGAACTGCTGCTTACCAATGAAACAGCACCGGAGGAGCTGGTGATGCTGGCGGATGGTGCAGTTGAAAAGGGTAAGAGTATTGACCTGTTCAAGGAAGGTTTTCAATCTGTTATAAAGGATCTCGAGAAAGAAGTTCAGGAACGCCTGGGAGCACCTTCTTCGGACGGGCTTATACCCATGGACAGGGAAAACGCAAATATACTATTTGCCGGTTTGTCGGGCGCCCATTCCATAGTACACCCGGCCGTGATATTCAACGCGGCCAAGGAGGACTGGACGCTGAGTTTCTTTGAAGCGGTAAATTTCGGGTATTTTGCGGGTGATTCGGAGAAGGCTGAATTTATTGCCAACCGTATCATTAACGAGGCAAAAAGATTGAATGTGAAAGAGGTGGTCATCGTTGAATGCGGTACGGCATACAGGATACCGAAGTTCCTGATGGGCCATCTTCCTTTTAAGGTGAGCAGTATTGTTGAAGTAATTCACCGTTATGTTAAGGAAGGAAGGATCAGGATACAGGAAGGTGCCATAGATGAAACGGTAACCTGGCATGACCCCTGCCAGCTTGGCAGAAACGGCGGTGTATACGAAAAACCAAGGGAGATCATTTCAATGCTGGCAAAAGATTTCAGGGAGATGAGCCCTACCCGTGAATATAACTGGTGCTGCGGTGGTGGCGGGGGGCTGGTTGCCCTTGATAACGAGGAGTTCAGGATCAAAAGCGCAAAGCCGAAGAAAGAACAGGTGGAAGCTGTCAATGCGAAAAGGGTGATCACGGCCTGTGAGAACTGCGTATTGCAGCTGAATACAATGAAGACCGGGTATAACATGGATATAGAAGTGGACTCCCTTACGGAACTTGTATCACAGTACCTGGTTGTGTAACATAGTGATCATCGAACAATAAAAAA
>CAYFSO010000043.1:0-22906 GCA_964345775.1 uncultured Leptospiraceae bacterium
TGATCATCATTACAGAAAAATGAAAACTCAACCTGAATTTCACAAAGACGACAAAATCCAATGGGTATACGTTTTTGAAGAATTCAGGGGTAAACATAAAGTTGGAGTACTTATACTAAAGAAGGAAGTTGTTTGGATCGATGTGTTGTCCTGGCATGAAACAATTAACCAGAATAATACCATTATTTATGGTTCCATCGAAAACTTTGATGAAGGTACGTATAAAATTGTATTGACTGAAAACGACGAAATGTTTGCGGAACAACAGTTCATCATTTTCGACAATTGATCACATGACAGCTGAGTAGTTACGATCTCTTAAAGAAACAGTATTAATCCAATTAGTACAAATAGTATAAAGTTTATATCAACCATAACCTCGTATTCTAATGTAACAAAATACTTTAACCTGCTCACCTTGTTAAAAATAACTAAATAGTATATTATATTCACAAAAAAAAGTATAATATACGGATTCGATCGTATATACGCTAATGCCACAAGTAAGATAGCGGTAACCAATGCAGTAACACGATGCAGAATAATTGTTCTGTTAATACCAATTGTTATGGGAAGGGTAGTACTACCGATGATCAAATCGCCATGATATCCTATTATATCATGGAGGAGATTTCGTGAAATGATAAGGTATGTTGCAAAGGCAAGAACCGGTATAATGAAATGTATTTTACCAATAATTTCACTGGTTGGTAATGACAAAACAGGCAACGCACAGATCAATATCCAACCAAGTGTTGCGATCATTGATTTAGATTTATATAATACCTGAACTCTTTTTGGAAAAAGTTTTATAATTTGCTGAACGGCAGGTGTTGTATATAGAATACCTGTAACCAGTAGAACATAAAATGTTATAATTATTCTCGAATCAAATGATAATATAAAATATTGAGAAACTACGAGAGATATTACCGTAAGAAGAATTATCAAAAAGCTGTTATTCTTATGCAGCTTGTATTTAAACGGGTTGCTTTCTTTTAATGAATTCTTGGCAAAATAATTATTTACGGAATACATTGAGAACACGTACATCCCGGATACTGCTGGAAGTTTGAAACCTGACCATATGCCAAGGGTCCATTCGAAGAATGAGGCCATGAAAGCAGATGCAATAGCCGATATAATATTGGTGCGTATCGTAAATTCAAAAAAAGATTTTACGTAATTATATATTCTATTCTTGTTTTGATAGTTGATATAAAAAAGCTTTTCCAGTACGTTGTTTATTATCCAACCAGGAGTTGATGCACCGGCAGTCACAAGTACATGTGATACATTACGGAAATCTCCATGATCAAGTTCTTCTTCCGTTTCAACGTGAAAAGTTGATATACCATTATCCCTGCCTATTGAAGCCAGCCTGTTCGTGTTTGCAGAATTTTTACCGCCAACCACAACCAGTGCATCAATTCCTTTCTCAATAGCACGTGTGACATCGTCCTGCCTGTTATGCGTTGAATCGCAAATAGTATTGCAGAATATTACATTCTTAATCTTTTCATCGATACTAGAAGTCAATTCACTATAAAGATGCTTGTTTAACGTGGTCTGCGCTACAACAATATATTTTTCTGCGTTACTTATATTAGTAATATCATCACGCGAAGAAACAACTGAAACACCCGACGCCGCGTAACTTTTAATACTCTTTACCTCTGCATGATCGGGATCGCCAATGATTATTGTATAATAACCTTCGGAAGAATACTTTTTAACGATCCCCTGAACTCTTGCAACCCTGGGACAGGTGAGGTTGATATACCTGCCGGATTCCTGCTTTATTTTTCTAAGACTGTTTACGGGAATACCATGAGTACGTATGGCCACAGTTTTATTATCTATTTGATCAAGAGAATGTATAGTCTTAACACCCCTCTTGTCCAGTATTCTTATTGTCTGTGGATTATGAATAAGGGGGCCATATACATAGATCTCTTCATCGTTCGTATTGATCTCTTCTACAATACGGAGAACGGCTTTACGTACTCCCATGCAAAAACCGGTATGTGGCGCAACATCAATTTTCATTGAACCCGGTTTTGCACGTTTTGAAGATTGATCCTTGGATTAGCAAGGGGGCCTCGAATGGTAAACGTCAGCTGTTCTTTGCCGGGCTTTATAATATCACCAAGCAACACCCTGTATTGATCAAGCAGGGAAGAATTAGAATCAATATTTATTGTCATATCAATGCTTGAATTACGCGCTGTTTGGCCTGTAATGATTCGACCTGTAGCATTTCCTTTTAAGTCTGGGCCTGAGAATATTATATATTTTATTTTCAGATTGTTTTTAGAAACGAATTCAGATTCGTATTTCACCTGTTTCAGTTTAACAGGGGGTATCTCGAACCCCTGTATCATGATGCCCTTTATTGATGTATCACGAAGTGTTAATGATATTGTACCATCTTCAGGTAAACCCGTTTCGCTTGAAGTAAAAATATCAAAAAGCAAATTACCATGAGATGATACAAAAACATCGTTATTCGAGAATTCAAGTCCCTTGATATGTACTTCACCGCTGTAATTATGTTTTACAAGTAACGTATAAGGATTATACGACATATCGAATATTATTGATTTGATATTGAGAGATGAACCATCTTGCAATATGGCCATTACATTGTTGAAATAGGAATCTGAAATTATATTAAAATCTATTTCAGCTACAGACAGGGATCTGGTAACCTGTTTTTCAATATTCTCAATTTGGTTCCTGATGAAAACTTCGTAAGGAAATGTAATTATAATAAAAACAACTGTAAGAACTACCGCAAGTATCATGTAATGGATGGCGTACGGAAGCTTAAACACATCCTTTATATTACCTTTCAGGTCACGCAGAAAAGAAAGTGTTACCTGTTTAATGTCCGTAAAGCTGATATTTTTTAGTCCATTCATCATTTCATCGTATAACTGTCTATTTTCATGTTTACATCATACGTACTGCTGCCCTTTAATGCCTTGTTTATCCTCAGGTAACTTATTTTTAGCAGCTTGTTTGAATTCTCAATTTCATATATGAATTGTAAACATGATTGGACAGGCACTCCTTCAAGTTTAATATCCGTAGTTATCCTGATATATTTATTCTGAATAATCGTCTGTCTACGTCTCGTATATGCTATATGCCTTGCTACGTTGGTACTCTGAGACCATTGCTCGATTTTTGATGTAATATTATCGTCTCCTGATTTTAACAGTGAAGTATAGCGTTTTCTTTTTTGTTCTAATTCCCTGTATTTATTGTATATCTTGTCTAATTGAACCAGTTGCTGTTTATTAGATTCAAGGGACTCCTCTGTTTTATTAAAAAAACTCACCAGTGGTATAATGATCAGGTAGTATATCAACACAACAGAAAGTGCTATAATCAATACCTGTATTAGTTTTTTCTCTCTCTCGGAAATTTTGAACATTATTATTCCTCTTCAGCAGACCCGGATGATTGCGAGCCACCGCTTTTTAACTTTATTGTCATGGCAAACCGGGTACGATTACCTTTTTGAATATTGGTATTAAGAACCACCGATTCAAAAAGATTTGAATCATTTAACTTGTTCTTGAACTGATCGATCTGGGTACTTGATCCAATTATTCCATCAATACGAATGATCTTTTCATTTATTACCATATTATTAAGTTCAAAAGTTGATTCAGATGGAAAATATTGTAAGATCGACTTCATGGTATCAAGTATTTTTACATCTGTCTTAAGAAAAGATTCAAGACTATCCACTTCTTTTTGCATATCCTTGTACAGGCGTGTTGCTTCCTTAACCGGATCACGTACTTCCTTGTCAACATGAAAATATTTACGAAAGCGACTTGAAAGCAAGCTGTCATAGTAGTCATCTGATCGTGATCTGAGAACCAGAGATGAAGCTATGTTGATTAGTATAACCAGCAGGGTTAACACTATGAATGCAGATGCAAGGTAATACATTTTACGTGACAGACCGGCTGAAGCAGTTGCAAACTCTTCACGTAATAGATTTATTGTTTTATTCCTTGTGTTCAGGTAATCAACCAGGGTACCGAAAGCTATGGGAAACTGCGTGTGAACTATAGATTCATTTATGTCTTTCAAAAAGGGCTGTGCGACAACGGGCAGATCCATTTCATTTGATATAATAGTACCAATTCCCGAAATCCTGGCACCGCCGCCAGAAATAAATATCCGGTTAAAGTTTTTATCCCCGTATTCAGCTGTAAATGCTTTTACAGTTAATAATACCTGTTCTACAAGATACCCGGTATGATCGTAAATATGATTGTAGATCTTTTTAAATTTTGCCCGGGAAATATTCATTGATTTGTGCACATCCCTGTGCAGGTTATTATCACATGAAGTTAGATCGAGAAGATTGTTTTCAAGTATCTTTTTGATCTCGTTATAGTTAATATTTAACTCATCAGCAATGTCTTTGTATATATCTTCCATGCCAAACGAGATACTGCGCGCAAAGAGTAAAGAATCGTGTTCGGCAATAGTTATCAATGATTTACTGTGACCAACCTCAACCTGTATTATGGCTTCTTCCTGGATAGTGTTGAAATACCTGTAACATTCAAAAAGAGAATTCGCTTCAATTCCCATTCGCACCGGAAATAAATTGTGGTTGTTGAACACATCAATGAATTCTCGTATTGATTCCTTTCTTGCAGCGGTAAAAAAAATAGTTGATTCATCATCTGTTAAAGAGGGGATTTCCTGGAAATCAATAATCATATCTTCTATTTGAAATGGCATGAGGTCTTCAGCCTCAAAGGGTAAAACGTCTCTGATCTTTTCAGTATTTTTGAAGGGGAAAGCCAGGTTTCGTGTAATTAGTTTGTCCATGGGAAATACTGTTAGTATTGTATATCCCTTCAGATCATTTTCATTCAATATAGTCTCAAGGCCGCGGGAAATCTCTTCGTTCCTGTTCCTGGCTTCAAGATCGAGTTCTTCAATAGCATATGATGTAACCTGGAAATCCCGCAGGCCCGTTCGTGCCGTCATCATTTTAATTGACGAGGTCCCTATATCAAAAACAGCAATATTCTCAAACAATCTATTCCTCCACGGAGTGTTGCTATTCTTCGCTCCAGTACAATATCTTCTTCCTGTCACGGTTATAGTAAGAAACAATTGTTACCCTTGTCTTCCCTACATGTACCGTTGAAGTAATTTTAAATATGTGAGAACGTACGGTAAGAATATTTTTTCGTGTATTCTCATCATCAACAAGATCACTTACTTCATCAACCGATTTGAAGGGCTGGATGTGACGTCTGCGAATTAATTCGGTTACGATATCATCGGTCATATTTTCTGTCAACGCAGATAATACCCGGTATGAGGCTGTATTGATATTGATCTTGTTGATTTCATTCAAATAATCCTGCCTGTCACCGTATACCCTGAAATACTTATGTAAAGCCCTGTTTTTTTCCTTTCCGATTGGAATCTCTTCAACAGGTCTGCTTTCAAGGGACACTCCATCAGTAATTGAAGTACCTGTTGAAACCTGGGGTAAACCTTTATTATTTTCAACAAGATTTTCTTCCAGGCCGATATTGCCACCACCCATACCATAATAAATTTCAGGGGTTATGCCCTTAACCATTAATAATTCATTTATACTGTCCATCGCGGCATTCTTAGCCTCGTAGGGGGGCGAATATGTCATGTAATATTCCGATTCGGCACCATATGGAAAACGTGAATCATCTATGTCAACCCAGTCAATTATAGTATCGGCAAGATCGATAGGTAGGCCCATATTGAGGAAAAATCTCTGTGTTATATAATAATACGGTGTCTGGTCAACAACCTCGTTTGCAAGAATACTGAGATTTATCTTCGAATTCTCATCCGAGATGTTAAGGTCAAGCTCACCATTCTCAAACGGTATTTGAGGATAGTCTATTGCCCATATATCCCTGTACGAATCAAGACTTGAATCCGCAGGGGTCATGCCAAGAAACCCCGAGGAAATACCCTTTTTATCGGCCTCCAATATAAATTTTCCTAGGTTCAGACCGGCTTTTGCCAGGGTGTAGGCCTGCTGCTGTTCCTTGAATTTCGTAAGATAGCGGGTATTCACCTGCGCCATTATCAGGAATTCACTGGATACGGATATTAAAACGGCGATCACGATCAGCACTATAACAAGCACGTACCCACTATTGCCTTTTATATATGACAAGATGCCGTTTTCATATAAATACGCTTTTCTCTTTTCATGTTTTCTAAGAAAAAGAAAGAAAGCGTTTATAACTCGTTGTACAAGATTAGATTTCATCTAATAAAAAATGTTACCTTCCCATGTTAATAAAACTGACAAAAACAAACTCTTCGGTATTACCGCGATAATTCCTTATTTTCATGGTGGTCTTCACCGCAGATGGGAACTTCCTGTACTTCCGGGAGTCCCACTTGTCAGTCCACCTGTTCCTTATCCTGAATTCAAACTTGATATCCTCAAGGTTCTCCAACATGATACTATCTTCTCCACCTGATAGTGGTTCGTCATCGTAATGTTTTTCTTCTCTCCTTACCAGGTTATACATGTAGTTTCCTTTTTCATCGGGAACATCCTGCCGTACAAGGCGATACCCAATCTCCTTGATATCACTAACAGGGTGAGGGGAATTCAATTTACCCTTTACTGAAAGTTTATTATGGTCAACTGTTACAAGGTCAATATTCCCATTGCTCATGCCACTATAATCATTTTCACCGATAAAACATAATTTTTTATTGTATCGATCATAATATGCAGAAGATATATCCTCGTTTATACGATTAAATGCAAGGTTTACATGTTCGTAAAAATCAGCGATACCGGTAAGATCATTTATCGAAACCATTATCGATCGATGTGCCGTGTATACCAGGAGAAGAATAATTGACGAAACTGCCGTTGCAACCAGTATTTCAAGTAGTGAAAACCCACCACTTGATGTGATCCGGGAATACCTTTCAATACTATGTTTAAACAATTTTGCCATGAACTTGTTCACCTGGCATAAATATATGATATTGCGTATTGTTTCTCTTTATTTCTGTCCTGCCAGTAGACTGTAATTTCAACTTTCTGTGCTTCAATGGGACCAAACATCTGATGCTCATACCGTGAGATGTCCCTGCTGAATGAAAACCCGGGATAATCTTTTACAGACTCCTTTTGGATGTCAGTACCTTTCATGTCCTCCAAAAGGAATTCATTAAGTTTGCTGTTAGCTACCATCATTGCACGGGTAAGGTTCTGGTTTGCTGCAATTGCGATCACACCGGATGAGACTCCCGTCATTATCCCAAGCAGGGCAATAGACAGAATCGTGATGGCAACCAGTATCTCTATTAATGCAAATCCCGGGTATTTTTTAAAAATTTTTCGCATATATAGAGAATCCCCTTTCTATTACAGGTTCTTTCTGAAATTTGTCGATCCTTATTGACCATTCTTCTGAATTATCAACCAGTACATGAATTGTCAGGTTATCGGAATAGCCCTGTGGATAAAAAGGAACGATCACGTTACCGTTGTCCATTGATGAACCATCAGGGAAAATAACTTTTTTTAATATAAATGAATTATTGAAATTTTGTTTCGAAAGAAGCTTGTTCTGCGAATCAACGAACCTGTTGTTTTCGTCAAGATTTGCTACGCTTACGCCATTATTTCTCTGAAATATCTCCTGCGTATCATCGGTCATTTCCAGGTCTGGTTCGTGAAGATGTATCATAAAAAAATTAACCCTGTCGTTTAACACCGCATCATCAAAGGTTTTGGCTATTATTGTAGTAGTTTTTAAAAAATTACTTCGGGTTGAACCCAGGTAATGGGATACGCGTGGAACAACCAGGATTGACATTATAGAAAGGATGGTAAGGACAATGATGATCTCAAGAAGTGTGAAACCACCATTGTCCCTGCATCTTGACTTTAAAAACCTGATACTGCTGCGCATTGGATATGATAGTTACTCCCAGCTCTTAATATCTTCGTCAACACCGGTACCGCCCTGTTTTCCATCTGCACCGTAACTTACTATTTCATAATCATTACCGTATTCACCGGGTGAACGGTATACATATGGATTACCCCAGGGGTCGTTGGGGATCTGGTTTTTTTTCAGGTATCCACCCGGATTATAATTCATTGGTGCAGGGTCAGTTGTTGGTTTTTGTATAAGAGCCTCAAGACCCTGTTCCGTTGTGGGATATTTACCATTGTCAAGGTAATACCGGTCAAGGGCCAGTCCAAATGCGGATATCTGCTGCTTGGCTGCTTCAACTCTTGCTTTTTGTGGAATATCCATGAAGCGTGGTACAACCACCACTGACAGTATGGCAATTATCGTTATGACAATAAGCAATTCCAGCAGTGAAAAGCCTTTCATATTACCGGCTTTTTTTATAATGAACCTGTATGCATCACGTGTTGCGTGTACCAGTTGTTTCATACTATGCTCCTTTATGTGGATGTTATTGAACAATTAAGTTCATTTCAAAAATCGGCAGTAATACCGATATTACAATTATACCAATAACAACTCCCATGAAAACTATGATTATTGGTTCAATGAGACTTGTTAAACTTGTGATGGTCAAATCCAGTTCGGTTTCGTATACGTTTCCAATGTTTATCAACATTGAATCAAGATTATCGCTTGCTTCTCCTGCTGAGATCATACCAATGACAAGTTGCGGTAAAAATGCCTGTTTGGAAAGTGCATTTGCCACAGATGAACCTTCACGTATTTTCTCTGAGGCTTCACTTATTTTTTTTTCGATAATGACATTCCCAATTATCTTCTGTACAATTTCAAAGGACTTTATAATATCAACACGGTTGTTCAAAAGTATACCAAGATTTTGTGTAAACCGTAAAACAATGAGCTTGTTATAAAGTGACTTGAAGCCAGGTATCTTCATTTTAAGCTCATCGATCTTTTCACGTCCCTCTGGTGTTTGTTTGTACCTGTAAAAATAATATACAGCAGCAACAAGCAGCAACAATAAAATATACCAGAATGACGAAAGGGCATTGCTTATCCCCATTACTACCTGTGTTGGAACGGGCAAATCACGGCCAAGTTCGGTGAACATCCTGCTTAACGATGGTATTATGTTGACCATGAGAAAAAAGATGACACCAACCGCGAACAGTATCATGAAGGCGGGGTACCACAGCGCTGCCTGTATCTTTCCCCGGAGGATATTCTTCTTTTCCTCGAGGTCTGCCAGCCGCCCTATAACCTCGTCAAGAGAACCAAGGTTTTCACCAACACGGACCATGTTTATATACATATCAGAAAATACATAACGGTGACGTTCCAGGGCCTGTGACATCGACGAGCCCTCTTCAAGTTTTTCCCTGATATCAATGACAATACGTTTGAATGTCTGGTTTTCGATCTGCTGTATTATATCTGTTATTGAAACGAGCAGGGGCATTCCTGCTTTTAAAAGTGTGGCAAGCTGTCTTGAGAAAGTACCAACTTCGCGTGAGCTCAGTTTCAGGCTGAAATAATTAACTATATCATCGTAAACACGGGTGATAGCATTGCCGTCTTTCTTTTGTGCTTCCTGGTTTATGTCATGCTTGCGTATTGAAACAATGTATAGCCCCTGGGACTTGATCTTAGCCCTGGCTGATTGTTCAGATGAAGCATCAACAAAATTGCTTACCGAGTCCCCGTTTCGGTCTAATGCCTGGTATTGGAATATCATGGTATCAGCTTACTCTCAGTACTTCTTCTACGGTTGTAATTCCCTTGATAACTTTTTGTAACCCATCCTGCTGCAGGGTTGTCATGCCGTTAGCCATGGCTTTCTCCTTGATCTCTATTGAATCTGCATGGGTCATTATCATTTTACGAATATCATTGGTGATAGGCAGCAGCTCGTATATGCCCACCCGGCCAAGGTAGCCGGTATTAAGGCAATTCTCGCAGCCTTTACCCCTGTACAGTTTTCCATTTTTCAACTGTGATGGTTTAATATCTATTTCAGACAGCATCTTTGCCGATGGCTTAAATGATACTTTACAGTGGGGACAAATAGTACGTACCAGCCTCTGGGCAAGAAAGGCGTTCACGGATGACGAGATAAGGAAGGGCTCAACACCCATATCTACCAGCCTCGTAATACCGCTTGCAGCGTCATTGGTATGAATAGTAGATAAGACAAGGTGGCCGGTAAGTGCCGACTGAACGGCTATTTCAGCGGTTTCAAGGTCGCGAATCTCACCAACCATTATTATATCCGGGTCCTGCCGCAAAATTGAACGCAGTCCATTGGCAAAAGTAAGGTCTATCCTTGGTTTTACCTGCATCTGGCCGATACCGTGCAGCTGGTATTCGATTGGATCTTCAACCGTGAGTATATTCACATCTGAGGTATTCAACTTTTGCAGAACACTGTAAAGTGTGGTTGTTTTACCGCTACCTGTTGGTCCCGTTGCCAGTATAATTCCATGGGTTTGCTTTATCTGATTGTTAAATGTATCAAGATCTTTTTTAGAGAAGCCAAGTGATTCAAGGTCGAATGTCATGTCAGACTTGTTGAGGATACGCAGCACGATTCGTTCGCCAAAAAAAGTGGGAAATACGGATACACGAATATCAATATTTTTTCCACCAACCTTGAGCTGTATGCGCCCATCCTGCGGGAGCCTGTTCTCGGCTATGTTCAGATTGGCCATGATCTTAATACGAGAGATCACTGCACCCTGGAACTTCTTTGGTGGTGAATACATGTTATAAAGGATCCCGTCTATTCGAAAACGGACAACCAGGTCCTTTTCGTATGGTTCAATGTGAATGTCACTGGCACGGTCATTAATGGCCTGTTTAACCATCATGTTTACGAGGCGAATAATGGGAGCCTCGTTTGCCATGTCCAGTATATCTTCTGTTTCAGAAATAGAGGATGATAATATCTCGAACTCGGATTCCTCGAGATTCTCTATTACGTTATCGGTGCTGTCTTCTTTAAATACGTCGAAATAATTGTTTATGATCCGCATTACCTCGTCCCCCGTAGAGAGAACAGGAACAAACTGGTAACCTGGATACATCAACTTGAGATCATCGAATGGATGAATATTCAGCACATCAGTAATTGCAATAAATATCTTCTTGTTTTCGGTATAAAATGGGACAATGTTGTTTTTCTTTAGAAACTGTGGAGGAATTGAAATAAATAATTCGTCAGTATCTTCAAATTCTATATGCGGCCTGTACTCAATATCATACTGGGTTGATAATGCCTGCAGGATCTCTTCCTCGGTAACCAGGCCTCTTTTCATAAGTATCTGGCCAAGTCTCAGGTCGGAATTTTCCTGGGCAAGCAATGCTTCCTGCAGGTCTTCCTGCGATATCACCCTGTTGTCAACAAGGATCTTGCCAAGATATTTGGTTTTACGTGTCGTCAGCATGGTACTACCTGTTTAACTTCAAACGTCTTTGCTCTTCCCGTTTCTGTTCGGTAATTGCGTCCATCCTGTCCTGTTTGGTGACAATATGTGGTGTGATGAAAACCAGTAGATTTGTTTTCTTGTACTCAACAGATTTCCTCTTGAAAAACCAGCCAAGCAGCGGTATATCACCCAAAATAGGAACTTTCGTTTCTTCTTCGATTTTATTGTTTGTTATCAAACCGCCAACAACTATTGTCTTCCCATCTGCAACGGTAACCTTTGTTTTAATATCCCTTTTACCCAGTGTGGGCGGGATCACTGAACCTGTGTCAGTGATGGTTGTCTGTCCTTTTACAGAATTTATTTCCTGGTAGAGATCAAGTGTAATATTATAGCTGCTCGTGATGTGTGGGGTCAGTTTCAGTTTCAACCCTACGGATTTATACTCGTAGGTAAAAAATTGTGTACCCGTATCGGAAATACGGTTATTTGAAGCAACAGGTATTTCATCACCCACGTTAATTTCTGCTTCCTGGTTGTCTATAGTGAGTATCTGCGGTGTGGACAAAATATTATACTGGTTCTCTTTTCCTGACGCATTCAACAACATGTAGCCAAGTACCGCCTTATCGCTGAGATAACCCAGCTGAAAGCCCGAGGCGAGGGGTACTGCCAGTGACTTGTTCCCCAGTCCCTCAGGGGTAGAATAATTGGGTGCAGACCCCATTATAGACGATCCGCCATAGAGATGGTCTCCCTGCTGATCACCAAGCATCCAGTCAATACCAAAACCCCAGCCGCTGTCCGCTGAAACTTCTACGATCAACGCTTCAATGAGAACCTGTTCACGGACAATATCCAGTTCGTCGATTATGCGTTTTATGGCGGCGAATTCCTCGGGCTTTGCCGTAATGATTAGCGAGTTGGTTTCCTTGTTTGCTATAATGGACAATTTCTGCTTGTCTGCAGGTGACCCGGTTGGCTGTGTCTTTGTCACACGCTGGGCCTTGCGCGACTGTGGTGTTTCTTTCTGTTTATTTGGCCTGGTGTCAATTTGCGCGTATTGGGAAAAAGGGATCCTTGATAGAACATTAGACAAATCATCCGCGTTTGCATTTTCCAGGTGCACCACGTGAATGTCCCCGCGGGGAACCTTTCTGCCTTCAACTTCATCTTCTACTTGTTTGTCCAGGGCATTGGCAATTTTTATAAGACCATTTATTTCTGAAGAAGTACCGCTGAATATGATTATGTTCAGGTCCCGGTATACAACCACATCTGTAAACTTTGACTTTAGGGATCGCAGCACGTTGGATATCTGCTGCGCGTCGGCATATTTAACTTCATAGAGATAAGTTATGGTCTTGTCTTCGTCAGGGGAGAACTCCTGTTTTTTTCCGTCAATAATAACTTCTACGTTCTTCTTGATGGCCTCCTGTATGGGGATAACCTTGATAAGGTTTCCTGTCTCAACTACCGCAAGGCCTTTTACTTCAAGTATTGATTTCATGACTTCATAAGCCTGCGATACGGGGATTTTCTTCGCTGAGCTGATAGTGATCTTTCCGCGTACCTTGTCGTCCACCATAATATTTTTACCAATGAGCTGGCTCATGACGCTGAGAAATTCGGAAATTTCAACATCCTTGAAATTAAGGGTAAAATATTTGGTTTTTTTGGATTGTGCATATACCTTTCCCGGTACCATTTTCTCGGAAGCCAGGTACACATGGGATATTGATATACCAGAACAAAAAAAGACAGCAATTATCAATATAGTAATATGTTTGCGATATGGCATTTTCATATAAGCATTTCCTGCATTAATTTTAATCTGTTATAGACAGATCATACCGTATGAGTTTTCCACCACGTTCCAGGTCAATGGTTATTTTAGAGTCATCTTTAAGATTTTCCCACATTTTTACCAGCTTTTCGGTGCTGTCAACCTGGTGGCCATTAACTCGTTTAACGATATCACCACTACGGGCACCAAGCTTGTAAAGAATATTGTAAGGTCTTACCTTGAAAAGCTTGTATCCTTCGATCTTGCCTTTTACCCTGTATGGACCGGCCCTGATACCTTTGAGCGCATTATCGATATTATTCAATACCTTCTGCTGAATCTCAGCCCTGCTCAAAGATTTCTTCACAAGGCTGCTTGACGCGGCTCCCCGGTTAATGGTTGGAGATGCATCTTTACCGCTACCCTGTGTTTCCTTGGTATAAAGGTCAAGTATTTCAACATTCCCGTCCTTCTTTAAATAGACTTTTGCATTGTCAATACGTACAATCCTGTACCCAACGATATCATTTCCAAGCTTGTATACCTGCGGTTCCTTTTCCCTTCGATTCTTGACAAGTGCCCGTGCTATGGACCTTGGTCCTGATATGGTGCCAAGTAATATCAGATCACGAATTTCACCAGGCTGGGCTGCAAATTCTGATTCTCCCGAAGAACTGACATCGGCAAGTTCAAAAAAACCTGAATCAAGGATCTCCTGGTAATCTCCAAATGTATGAACAACACGCTGACCGGTAGTTGCGTATCCAGGTCGTGTAATACTGGTGTCTACCGGTGAAGCTGTATATTTAATGAACTGGTTTACAGTTATGGCTGTTACATATGAAAAACATACTATTGCAACAACATTCGCGAGGTGATATTTGATGTTCTGCATGTACTACGTTCACCCATGAAGTTATACTTCTATTTAATGGTATTATGACTGTAAAAAAGCAACAATGTTACACGTTACGTGCTTGATGATAAGAAAAAGTAGGAAAAGCGATATAGATTGTCAATAACTATTTACAGATGGTCATTACGCTGCATAAAGATCAACCGACCGTATGCTGGAAAGGGGTATACGTATCTCCCTGTTGTTTGCATCTGTAAGAACTATAGTATTTTTAACCAGCTTTCTGCTCTTATTCAATTCCACCTTATTCCCGTCTGAAAGATATACAATTATATCGAGGCCCTTGATATCAAGATACTTTTCCAGCATCATTCTGAAATCATTCTTGCGTGAACTCTTTTTCATGAATTCCCCCTTTTAGCTTATGTCTCATTATTAGTATCGGCATATTTCAATACCTGTTTAGAAAAATTTAAAGTACTTATGAACTATTGCCTGGCTAATTCTTTCAAGTTATTGACTAAATTTGAACCCGGATATAGAATTGTATTTATATCGATAACAACATAAAGGAATTCGTATAACATGAGCAGCAAATGTATAACAGCAGGAATATATATCTTTCTTGTGATGTTTTTCCCGTCAAACGGTGAAGCCGCAGAAAGGGTATTTGATCCTGTAACAGGGGGCAAATGGTATTATGCGATCGGTGAAAGTGAAGATACATACCAGGATGCCGAAGTTAAACAATATACACAACTGGATAATCTTTCCGGGTTACACCTGAAACATCCCGAGAGGGAAGGTTATCTATGGATCAAGACCAGCTTTGAAACACCTGACCGATTAAAAGGCAAGCTTTGCGCATTGCTGCTGGGCAGAATAATTATTGCGGATATGACATACCTTAATGGTGTACTTATTGGGAAGACGGGTAAATTCCCACCGGGCTTTTTCAGTGAGTGGAATACTACACGGTATTACCAGGTTCCGTATAACGTTTTGGAAAAAAATGGCAGTAATGAACTTTACATCAAGTTATACGTAAATCATGAAGGTTCAATAACCGGAAAGAAAATGCTGGACAGGGCAGGGCTTGTTCACGACGTGTACGTAAAACAGGACTTTATGAATTCCCGTATAAACGCTCTCATCGCTTTTCTCATGTTCATGATCGCATGTTATCACATTATAATCTATACATTCAGGACAAAGGACAGGGAGAACATATATTATGCACTGGCTTGTTTCATTTTCGCGTTTTATCTTACCAACTTTTTCATAACCAGGCTGCCATTCTTTGATTATAGCGGAATATCGTACCTTTTTTACCAGAAACTTGTCATGATCTCAATGTTCATCATCGCATATTTCCTGGTACGCTTTCTTCAATTATATCTTGGTACAAATTATAACAAAAAAGTACAATATGTTCTGGGTATAGCCACCATAATCCCTTCATTGATATTACTGTTTTTACCATATTATGCGTTATTCATGAAAGTACGATTCATTGTTATAATGTTCCTTCTTGTACATGTGGGCTACGTAATATACATAACAATCCAGGCAGCAATGAAGAAGCAGGTAGAGGCACGGGTTATTTTTATCGGCAGTATTCCACTGTATATCTGCATATTATTTGATATCATCGTGCATAATCTGCTCCAGTTAAATGATTACATATACCTGACAGGGCTGGGTTTCCCGTCTTTCCTGGTTGCCATAGCAGGCATACTTGCATCACGTTTCGTGCAGTACCATAACGAAGTGGAAGAGCTGAATATTTCACTGGAACAGAAGGTTGAAGACCGAACCAGTGAATTGCAGAACGCGAACGAATCATTGCGTAAAACCATGGACGAACTGAAAGAGGCGCAGGAAATCGCGGAAAGGGATATGCGTATGGCAATCAACATGCAGCAAAGCATGCTCCCTGAAACACAGTTCACCACCACCGACTGGCAAACTGCCGTATACTTCCAGCCCATGACCGGTGTATCAGGTGATTTTTATGATTTCTATTTCGAAAACGGAAGGCTGAAAGGAGCCGGCCTTTTTGATGTATCAGGTCATGGTATATCATCTGGCATCATTACCATCATGGCCAAGTCAATTATTTACCGTCATTTCTGTGAACTTACCCACGAGAATCCCGGGAAGGTACTCGAAGCAGTGAACCAGGATCTTATACAGGAGCTGGAGAACATAGATAACTATCTAACCGGCATATTGCTTCAGTTCGATGGTGGAGTTGTAGAATATACCAATGCAGCACATACGGACTTGCTGTTGAAAAGGGTTTCAAGCAATCATGTACGCAAGGTAAACGTGAAGGACAGTGATTTCCGGGGTATGTTCCTGGGTATACCGGACATGCAGCATAAATACGCCACACTGAAATTCAGCGTGAAGACCGGCGATATGCTGTTGCTGTATTCAGACTGCCTTATTGAGCAGAAGAACATTGATAAGGAAGAATATGGTATTGAGAGGCTGATACAGGCCTTTCAAGCAGCACCAAAACATATACCCCGGGATATGCTTGATTATATTCTGAATGATTTCAATGCGTTCAGGGGGGATGAACCGTTTGATGATGACCTTACTATAATGGCGTTGAAAAAGGTCTTTTAGTTTCGTTATACGCTGTCAGGAAGTGTAAACCCAGTCCTGTTTTATTTTCTGGTAACATATGCCAAGTGACGCGATTTCAGTTCCAAGGTCAAAGAACATGAGCCTTGTTCTGCTGAAATTGGCCACTGCGCCGCCATTGGAATAATAAGATCGTATGGTTTCGTTGATGGCCTTGACCGGGTCGCCATATACACGAAACAGTTCACCGGTAAGGATCACCAGGTCGGGTGCGGTAATATTAATGGCATCCAGCAGGGCGGTGCTGAAGTAGTACAGCGACTCATTCAATGGACCCGTGTATTTCTTATCTCCCGACTCGTAATATTCCTTGAGTTCATTCAAGGTTGATTCCTGTACCGGAAGTGAGTGGTCTTCTACTTGGCTACCGCTTGCATTGATAAGTGCTTCAAAGTTGCTGTAAGAAAAGAAACAGTCAAGACATCCCATCCTTCCACACATGCATTGCAGGGCACTGTCGGAAACTCTGACATGTCCCATTTCTCCATGCCCGTTCACAATATCTCCATTATATATGAGCCCTGAGGCTGCACCGGTTCGAGCTGATACAACCAGTATTCTGCTGTAGCGGGACATCAGGTCAATGTCCATGAGGAAATACGATGTCATATTGCTGATATTGTGGTCAATATACACAGATATTCCTGGAAAACTCTGTTTGCAAAGCTCAACGAAATTCAGATCATTGAGGTATGGTAAAAAAGTATACGAATGTAATATACCTTTTTCATAATCAATATTACCCGGTATTGAACAGCATATGGTAACCAGGTTTTTTTTGTAAGACCTTTTCCTTTCCAATACCTCTTTAATGTGTTCAACGAACCGTTCCCTGAAAATATCAAGAGTTGATGGCTGTGGCAGCCTGGTATAATGTGATTCCAGTATTTCATTTGAAAAGCTGACAAGTGATGAATATATACCTGACTGGTTAAAAGTAATTCCAAGGTAAAGACTACTGAGCGGGTTCAACTTGAAAAAGGAGGCCTTACGTCCTTTTTCTTTTTGTGTTCCCTCTGTGGGTATGATAAGATCATCTTCATGCAGGGTGTTGAATACCGAAATAATGGTATCCATGGAATAACCGGAAACCTTTTTCGCCTCTGCCTTTGAGAGTGAACCGGTATGACGCATGATGTCGATAATGTGATTTTTCTTGTTGGTCTTTCTCTGGTCAATCTTATCGCCGTACGCCATGCAATACCATCCTGTAATATAGTATCTTCAGGGGTGTGTATACAGCCATATAGTATGGCACCTGTGTATAAATCAATAATTTTAAAATTCTTCTTGACTTTTTATCGTTATCGACCTAATGTCAAGTGTTTTTTATGTATTTAACTATTTTCTTAGTGAGGCCTGACCCATGAAAGAACAGCCCAGAGTAAAATTTCGTAACCTGCTGGCATATGGCGTTGGCGACATATATGGCGG
The DNA here is from genome assembly GCA_964345775.1 of uncultured Leptospiraceae bacterium. Classification (GTDB taxonomy): domain Bacteria; phylum Spirochaetota; class UBA4802; order UBA4802; family UB4802; genus M55B154. Next base: position 18,172 of record CAYFSO010000043.1, read on the forward strand.
CGGCTCATTTATTATTATCAGCCTGCTCTTTATGTACTTTCTTACGGATATCGTTGGATTACCGGGTACGCTTGCCGGACTGGTAATGGTACCCGGGAAAGTGTGGGATGCTATTTCAGACCCTCTCATGGGATACATTTCGGATAATATTGACACGCGATTTGGACGAAGAAGAATCTTCTTTCTTATCGGTATTGTACCAGTGGCGCTCAGCTTCACATTGATGTGGCTTACTGTCAGAACGGGGAACCCCTTTCTCACCTTTTCCTATTATGCACTTATATTCATCTTTTTCAGAACAGCCTTTACCTTGGTGATGGTGCCATATTCAGCCCTGAACGCGGAAATGACCCTTAATTACAAGATCCGCATGCGTCTTTCGGGTGCGCGAATGATATTTTCCCAGCTTTCCGCGTTGATATGCGCAGTTGTCCCCAAGCTTATCGTCGATAACTTTTACAAGGATAACCCCGAAGAAGGTTACCTGGTAATGGCTTTTGCATTCGGTATTTTCTTTGCGCTTCCCTGGCTATTCGTATATCTCGGTACATGGGAAATAGCAGCGGCACGGAAACAGGAAAGTGCTTCTGTGGCTAACTTTTTCAAGAGCTCAAAAACACTTTTTGTCAACAAGTCGTTCAAGGTGCACATGTGGATGTATATTTTTTCTTATGCTGCCATGGATATCCTTATGGCCGTGCTCATCTACTATCTCACACATTATATTGGAAAGCCCCAACTGTTTACGCAATGCGTGGGAGCTATCCTGCTTACACAGGTATTGATGCTTCCGGTTTATGTATATATAGGCAACCTGAAGGGTAAGGGATTCGCATACAGGCTGGGACTCAGTATATGGGGATCGGCAATGATACTTACCCTGTTCTTTACCCCGCAAACAGAACCTGTCTTCATTCTGCTGGTCTCGGTAATCATTGGATCGGGATTGTCCGCTGGAACCATGATACCATGGGCTATCCTTCCATCGGTAACCGACGTTGACGAAATGATCACTGCCGAGCAGCGCGCGGGTTCATACGCGGGAGCCATGACATTCATCCGCAAAATAGTTAACGCCCTCACCATACTTGTATTCGGTTTACTTCTGGATATCATCGGGTACCAGAAACCGGTAATGGAAACTATTGAAGGCATTACCAAAATGATAGATCAGGTACAAACACCATCAACATTGTTCAGCCTCAAAATTATATTTTTTCTTGCGCCGTTCCTTCTCATCGTTGCCGGCATAATAACTGCCTTCAAGTTCAAGATAACACCGTATACACACGGGTTACTGGTTGATGAGATCAACAGGCTCAAAGAGGGAGGCCGCAAGGAAGACGCAGGCATGGAAACCCGTCAGGTATGTGAAGAACTGACAGGTGTACCATATGAAAAACTCTATGGAAACAAAAAGTAAGGGATGTAGTTTATGAAGGAACATGTAACGATAGGAGTAGTCTGCTTCGGCAGAAAGACCTTTGATTACAAGGCTGCAGAAGACCTGTACGCCGGCATTCAGAAAGAACTCAACAGGATACCGGATACCACGTTCGAATGTATCCAGGGACTGGTCATAGAAGTAGAGGACGCGCAGCAGGCAGCCCGCGAACTCACGGCAAAGCATGTTGACGGGCTGGTATGCATCAGCGGAACGTTTCACCTGGGCCACCTGGTGCTCGAGATGCAGAAAGTGGTGAACAAGCCCCTCATGCTGTGGGGGTTGCCTGAATTGCCTTACGACGGCAGCAAGATCCGTCTTAACTCCGTATGCGGGGTAAACCTGAACGCCTCCAACCTCTACAAGGCCGGCGTTCGCAACTTTTACGCGCATATCGGCGGCAGCATCGATGAAGACTGGGTTGACGCCGTGCGTATCGAGGCAGCCATCTCAAAAGCACATATCGGCATTGCCGGCTTCAGGGCACACGGGTTTTTCAACCTGGGCGTGTACGACCTGAACGTATACCAGAGCTTCGGCACCCTGATAGACCATTACGAGCTTGATGAAATATTCAACATCAACGTTAACGAGTCGGACGTGAAAGCCCGCACCAAACAGCTTGCCGATACATTCGATGCCGCTGACATAAGCGAATCACAGCTGAACCAGGTGGGAGAGCTGGCGGCGAAGCTTGACGCCTTTTTCGAAAAGAACAATCTCACCGCCCTGGCCATACGCTGCTGGCCCGAGTTTGCGGCCCAGTACGGCATCGCGCCCTGCGCCTCCATGTCGCTTTTGCAGTCAGAGAACCGCATCATATCATGCGAGGGTGACCTTGAAGGTGCACTGTCCATGATAGCCCACAGTGCAATGGGAGGGGAAACACCGTTCCTGTTCGATTTCTCACAGTTCGATTTTGACGAGGATTACGCGCTTCTCTGGCACTGCGGGGTTGCCCCGTGTAACCTGTGGGACGGCACTTCACGCTGCTCCCTTGACAGCTATCACATGGGAGGGAAGGGTGTCACCGCAGATTTCGTATTGAAAACAGGTGATATCTCCATACTCCGTTTCGATTCTGCCGGAGAGGAATACCGCGTCTTGTTGCAGCGGGCAAAGGGAGTTCCCATGGAGAAAGCCCTTAAAGGGACCTACGGCAAAGTAGTATTTGACGAACCGGTCAAAGAAGTACTGAACAAAGTTATTTATAACGGTATTGCACATCACGCCTCAATGGTGTATGGTGAATATATACGTCCCGTTGAGATATTTGCCCATATCAAGGGCTGGAGGGTAATACAATGATAACCATAAGTGATATTGAGAACGGTTTCGTCATTAATTTCAAGAAAAGGCCTGTCATCACACACAGCAAGAATCGTCCGTGCGTAAGCCTTGGAGAAGGTAAAGGCAGGTTCAAGATGAGCCATGGCAGTTTCAAGATAAAGGACAGGGTAAAGAAACGCCAGTTCCTGAAAAACTGGAAGGTGCTGGAAAACCAGCAGGATAAGGCGGTCATCCAGTTCGAAGAGATACTTACCATGACCTTCCGGGTTGAAAATGACCGTTTATCAATATCATTCGTGAACCAGAAACGAGAGTCCAACCGCTTCTGGTTTTACATCAACGCTGACAAACTTGAGCACATTTACGGTTGCGGCGAGCAGTACTCGAAGCTTGACCTTAAGGGACAGAAAGTACCCATCTGGGTAGAAGAGCAGGGTGTAGGACGGGGACATGACCTCATCACACTTCTTGCCGAGATGGCCTACGGGGCAGGGGGAGACTGGTACACCACCTACTTTCCGCAGCCAACATTCGTTTCAAGCGATAATTACTTCTGCCACGTGGATACCTCAGCGTACTCGCTGATGGATTTTTCACGGAAAGACTTCCATACCATACATGTATGGGACATACCCGAACGTATAGTGCTGGACGTGAAGACCAGCGCCACGGAAACCATTGAAAGCCTGAGCGATCTTCTGGGCAGGCAACCGGCACTTCCTGACTGGTCCCATGACGGTTTATGGCTTGGAGTGCAGGGCGGCAGGGACGTTGTGCAGAAAAAGCTTGATGATGCCAGGCAGGCGGGTGTGCCTGTTGCCGCACTCTGGGCACAGGACTGGGTTGGTAAACGCATTACCTCGTTTGGCAAACAGCTCATGTGGGACTGGAAATACGACGAGGAAACATATCCAGACCTGCCATCATATATACAGCAACTGAACAATGAGAACGTGAAGCTTCTCGGCTATATCAACTGTTTTCTTGCCATTGAAGGGGATCTTTATAAAGAGGCTTCCGCAAAAGGTTTCCTGGTAAAAAAACTCGATGGTTCCGAGTACCACGTGCATATAACAGATTTCCCGGCAGCCATTATTGATATCACCAATCCGGATGCCCGTGAATGGACAAAAGAGGTCATAAAGCGCAACATGATCGGCATTGGCCTGTCAGGGTGGATGGCGGATTTCGGCGAGTACCTGCCCACCGACGCGGTGCTGCATTCGGGTGAATCGGCCGAGACCTACCACAACCGCTATGCGGCTGAATGGGCAAAGGTGAACATGGAAGCACTGGTTGAGACCGGTACACTGGGTAAGGTCAGCTTCTTCTCACGTGCCGGGTACACAGGGTCGTCCCGTTATTCCACCAATATATGGGCTGGTGACCAGCTTGTAAACTGGAGCATGAATGACGGCCTTGCCACGGTAATACCCGCGGGCCTTTCACTGGGATTCTCCGGTATCGGCATGTACCATTCAGATATTGGCGGCTACACCACGGTCACATGGATAAAACGAAGCAGGGAACTCTTCATGCGCTGGACCGAACACGCCGCCTTTTCGCCGGTGATGCGCTCCCATGAGGGCAACCGTCCCGACGCGAACTGGCAGTTTAACTCTGACAGCGAGACGCTGAAACACCTCGCGAAGATGGTACAGTCTCACGTCCTGCTGAAACCGTATATTCTTCATTGCCAGGCCGAGTACATTGAAAAGGGCCTGCCGCTTATGCGTCACCCCTACATCCATTACGAGAATGACGAACAGCTGCATCAGCTGCAATACCAGTACCTGTTCGGGCGAGACATGCTGGTTGCGCCGGTATACAAGAAAGGAAAGCGAAAACAGAAAGTATACCTGCCCGATGATACCTGGGTTCACGCATGGACCGGCGAAGAATACCAAGGCGGATGGTACCGGGTGAAGGCACCCCTTGGAGAACCACCGGTGTTCTATCGAAAGGGATCTGAGTTTGCAGAGACATTCGCGAAGCTTAGTG
>CAYFSO010000044.1:0-22436 GCA_964345775.1 uncultured Leptospiraceae bacterium
CCGGTGTTCTATCGAAAGGGATCTGAGTTTGCAGAGACATTCGCGAAGCTTAGTGATCTCGTGTAAACGGAGAAAGCGTTAACCACAGAGACTCAGTGGACACAGAGGGGTTATAAGATTTCAATCTTTATTCCTCAAATTCAAAAGCATCGTCAAAGTCTCTTTTTCCGTGGATAACAGCAAGTATTTCAACATCACCTTTGCTGGATATGGTATAGATGATCCGGTATTGTGATATTATCATCTCCCTGATGGATTCATTTGCAAGCTCAGGAACCATCCTTCCCATGGCGGGGAATGAATTCAAGACTTGCGCTTTTCTGATAATGGATGATACCAGTTTTCTTCCGTAGGTAGGCGAATCAGTGGCGATATAGTTGTAGATTTTTTGCAGGTCCTTTCTGGAAGTCTCGGACCATTTCACCATGACTGTACTTCTTTTTCTAATTCTTCAGTTGTGATTACCCGTCCATTTCGAACATCATCGAGGCCTTCATGTATTTTATCTATAACATATACTCTATACATGATATCTTCGATGGTTGCGTTATCGGGCAAACGCTCAATTGCGTTAATTGCTTCCTGCTTCAGTGACTGGGTCATATTTATCACTCCTGGCTTAATTAACTAAATGTAACCTTTTTTACATTGTAAATAAATCAAAGATCAAGTATAAATTCAAACAAATTTTTTTCACTCCTCACACTTCACTTTTCACTTATTAAACCCCATATCTTTCGCTTCTTCACCTGCGAATATATTTTCTTATACTCGTCGGGTTCCATCTTCGTTGATGCTGACATGAAGGATTTCACCAGTATGCCGCGTTTCTTTTTCTTTTTGTTGAACTCTATCTCTGCCGGGTCGTCGTCTATGATGAGGTCTGCGCCAATTTTGCCAATGTCCTTATGCAGGCCACGGTTTGACGGATCGTAGTCTTCGCGGTATATGAACTGGCTGAAATACGTTATCAGCTGGTTTTCACGCAGTATATCCATGGCACGCAGTTTGGGAGAGTTGGTCCAGAGTATCAGGGTGTGCCTGTCGTTCTGTAGCATTTGCAGCAGCGTTTTAATACCCGGACGAACGTGTTTTCCGTTCAGATCGGTGAGGGTGTTGTCCATGTCTATTACGATCTTCAATAAATATGGCTCTTCGTCTATTGTGTCAAAGATTCTTGTATTTGTGCGAAAATCATCGTATTCTTTTTTATCCCATGCCCCTGACAAGTCAGTAAGATCCCTTTTTTTATCATCACCATTTTCATCAAATAGCGATATCAAATATACAAGACGCGTGTTCAAAAGTCAATGAAACAAGTAAACTCTTTTCTTGTTGACGTTCTTATTGCAAAGAATCATCCTGCATAGAATCTTTTACTTCTTTAAATCCAGGAATCATTTACCGTGAAAAAGCGTTACTCAATCCACAGGCTACATCCCCATATATACCGCATACGTCTGCCGTTACCAGGTAACCCGCCATACATGAACACGTACCTGGTCACGGGAGAGGTCAACACCCTCGTAGACACGGGGTCCCACTGGTCATGGCGGGTGCTGAGAAAAGCACTGAAAGAATTAGAACTCACGTTTGACGATATCCACCAGGTCATCATTACCCACGGACACGTGGACCATTTCGGGGCATCTGGTGATATTGCCAAAAGATCAAAAACGAAGACTTCCATCGTGGCACACCGGGATGACGCCGAAAGGATGCGCATGGGAAAGTACGCGTCCATGTTCCAGATGAGAAAAATGGCTGTTATGCTGGGCGTACCATCAAAACTCTACCTTCCTATGGCAGGTCTTGATCTTACGTTCCGTTCAATGGGCCAGAAAGTGCAGGTAAATGACATTCTCGAACGAGACAATGAAAGACGAAAGGTTGGGAATTATACCGCCAGGCTGATTCACGTGCCGGGTCATTCACGTGGCTCAATATGTATATATATTGAAGACCTGAACACGGTATTTACAGGTGACCACATAGTACCCCATGTGAAACCTATAATACTTGCCGGGTTTGAACCGCAGAGCAAATTCCCCATAAAAATGAGCCAGGCTGCCTTTCACGGGTCACTTGAAAAGATCCGGGATCTGAAACCATCAGCAGTGTATTCGGGACATGGCAACGAAATAACCGACCTTAACAGGTTAATACACACATACAGGAAAGTACATGACATGAGAAGAAGGAGAATTCATTCAATCCTCTTGAAGCGTGATTACTCCGCATATCAACTGGCACGTCGTGTTTTCCCGAGGCTTCGTGGTATCAACCTGGTTCTTGATCTGTACCTGTCACTGTCAGAGACCTCTACACACCTTGCAGAGATGATGGAAGAGGGTGAAGTGATACGGTACCGCCTGGGGAAACAATGGCGTTTTACCGTTGTGGATTAAAAAACTGTTTTTTACTTGACATATATATCGTTATCGATTTATTTGTTATTATTAGTTGAAAATCATCATGCGTAAATATACGTATAGAATATAACTTATATACTTTGGGTAGAATAAAGATTATGATAAGCCTTACAGAAGTACCCAGTGTAAAAAACCTGGTATTTGTAGTTACCGGTTTTATTGTTTTCGCAGTAATTCTTTTACTGCCTGAACCTTCAGCTGTTGATACCGGTACAAAAATGCTTACACTAACTCCTGCCGGTAAGGCAACCATTGCGGTACTGGCACTGGCGGTTTTGTTCTGGATAAGCGAGGCGCTGCCTTTTGCCGTAACCGGACTTTTGGCAATGTCCCTCATGGTAATGACGGGAGCAGCACCATTCAAACAGCTGGTGCAGGACGGGTTTGGCAACCCGATAATACTGTTCTTTATCGGTGTACTCATTTTTTCGGCTGCCATAAGCGAAACAAACCTTCTGAAAAGGATCACCACTTTCATACTGTATCACCTGGGGCACAGCCCGTCACTCCTGGTACTCTCTTTCATTATCGTTGGTGCCCTGTTATCAGGCTGGATCACTGACATGGCGGTTGCTGCCATGCTCTTCCCAATAGGGGTAACCATATTGAAAGACGCGAAGGCTGAGCCCCTTAAAAGCAATTTCGGAAGGGCACTGATGATCGCGTGCGCGTGGGGTCCCCTCATCGGTGGCGTAACCACCCCGGCTGGATGCGGGCCAAACCCCCTGACCATCGGGTTCCTGCGTGATCTTGCCGGGATAAACTTTACCTTTTTGCAGTGGATGATACTGGGTTTTCCGGCAGCCATTCTCATGATACCCGCCGCGTGGTTCATACTTCTCAAGGTATTCCCTCTTGAAGATATAAATCTTTCAATTACCAGGGAAGACGCGGATGCGCGGAAAAAGGAACTCGGGCCTGTGAACAAAAAAGAGGTCCTGACACTTGCCATATTCATAATTACCATATTCCTGTGGATATGCGCACCGTTCATTGAAAAATGGACCGGCGGCGTTATCGATTATCTTTCAATATCATTCGTCGCCATTACCTGTGCTGTTCTCTTTTTCTTTCCCGGGATAAACGTCATCTCGTGGGAAACCGCGGAAAAGAAAATAAGCTGGGGAGGCATTGTGCTCATCGTATCCGGTCTTGCCATAGGCATGGCAATATACAAGACGGGAGCAGCCGAATGGATGGCATGGATGACCTTCAGCTGGATAGAGAACCTTCACCCGGCTCTGATAATATTTGTTATAGTATTCGGTATCTCAATCATGAAAGTAATGTTTTCAAGCAACACGGTTACCGGTATCATCGTGGTACCCCTGCTGATAGCCCTTGCCAATACCCTGGGGCTGAGTCCGGCATTACTTGCCATACCCGCGGGTATTACTTCATCGCTGGCTTTCATACTGGTAACCTCAACACCCACTAACGTTATTCCCTATTCGTCGGGATATTTTTCAATCGGAGATATGGCCAGGGCCGGCGTCTGGATGACCGTTGCGTCGTCAATCTGCGTGACCATTTCAGTATATTTCATGGGATCGCTTATAAATATTATGAACTTCTAATAATTCCGGGAGGATATTTTAATGAACATAGAACCATACGGAGAATTTAACAGGGATGAATACGATCAGCTGGCAAAAGAATTCAGGTACGTAATGACTGACATGATATGCCGTGCCGGATCAGGACATATCGGCGGGGCTCTCAGCCTCGTTGAGATCATCGTCACCCTTTATTACCGGCACATGAACGTAAAACCGGACCAGCCACGATGGGATGGCCGGGACAGGCTTGTACTGTCAAAGGGACACGCGGGCCCCGTGGTGTATGCTGCCCTTGCGTACAGGGGCTTTTTCCCAATGGACTGGCTGAAAACCATGAACCAGGACGGCACAAGGCTGCCAAGCCACGTTGACCAGATCCAGACACCGGGGATCGACCAGACAGCTGGATCACTTGGACAGGGGCTCTCATGCGCATGCGGTATTGCCCTTGCCGGCAAAAAAACAGGAAAGGATTATACCACCTACTGTATCGTAGGTGACGGTGAAAGCAACGAGGGCCAGGTATGGGAAGCAGGTCTTTTCGCCGCACAGTACAAGCTGGATAATCTTGTAGCCATCACCGATTACAACAAGATGCAGATCGACGGTTCCACCGACGAGGTGCTCTCACTTGAACCTTTCGCCGACAAGTGGAAAGCATTCGGCTGGGAAGTATTCGAAATGGACGGTCATGACTGGGAAGACGTATACAAGACCATTGAAAAAGCGAAAAATGTGAAGGGAAAACCAGCTATGATCATCGCCCACACGGTAAAAGGGAAGGGCAACAGCGCGGTAGAGAACATGGTATCAAGCCATAACGTTAAGTGCCCTGACCAGGAAGCCTATGATAAGTTTATGGCCGGTCTGGGCTATACAATCAAATTACCTTACTAAATGGAGATATAATTATGAACTGGCATGAAATGGAAATGAGGGCCGTATACGGCCAGACAATAAATGAACTGATAAACCAGGACAACAGGGTATACTGCCTGGAGGCTGACCTCAGCAAGGCATCTGGTACAAATCCCTGCGTTATTAACGAATGTCCGGACAACTTTGTCAATTGCGGGGTATCCGAGTCTAACATGATCGGTGTTGCCGCAGGCCTTGCAAACGAGGGTAACATCCCGTTCGCGGCGAGTTTCTCATGCTTTGCGTCCAGGCGGGTGTATGACCAGGTCACCATAAGTGTTGCGTATGCCAACAACAACGTGAAGATCGTGGGTACCGCACCCGGTATTACCCAGGGGCCAAACGGAGGTACGCACATGGACTTCCAGGACATGGCAATCATGCGTGCAATGCCCAACATGCACGTATACTCACCATGCGATCCGTATGAACTGAGAAGCATGATGAAGTACATGGCCAGTAGTACTCAGCCCACCTACATGCAGCTTATCAGGCCGAAAGTAAAACAGGTATTCGATGCAGAGTACGATTTCGATCCTGGAAAAGCCATGAAGCTCAAAGATGGCAGTGACGTAACCATTGTCACCACAGGGTACATGACACAGTTCGCGCTTGAAGCCGCAGATGCACTTTCAGGTGAAGGCATTTCGGCGGACGTTTTGCATTATCCATCGGTGAAGCCATTCGACGCTGGAACACTTGTTGAGTCCGCCAAAAAAACCGGTGCCGTGGTCACCGTGGAGAACCAGAATATCATCGGTGGACTGGGCAGCGCTGCCTGCGAAGTGCTTTCAGAGCAGTACCCGGTAAAAGTGAAACGACTTGGTATCCCCGACAAATTCGGTGAAGTCGCCACAGAAAAATATCTTTTTGAGAAACACGGTTTCGGCGTGCAGCATATAATGGACGCATGTAAATCATTACGATAATATCATTCCTTCCAGTATTGGATGGAATTAGAGGAGGATGTATATATGAAATTTGCCATAGGAACCACCAAAGCCGGTTTAACTTTAAAGAAGGACGTGATCGCTTTCCTTGAAGCCAATGGTAACCAGGTAGACGACCTTGGTATGAAAGAAGGCGGAGAATTCGTTCCGTATCACGTATCAGCTGCTAACGTCGCGAGGGCGGTATCAGAAGGAAAATACGAAAAAGGGATTATCATATGCGGCACTGGAGCGGGTAGCGTAATTGTTGCCAACAAGTTTCCCGGTGTGTACGCGGTACATTGCAGTAATTCTTTCGAGGCAAAGAAAGCAGTTGCCGTAAACAATTGCAACGTTCTTGTACTTGCTGAATGGCTCACCCCTGGCAAGCATGCCGAGGAGATCGTTGGTGACTGGCTCAAAACTGCTTTTGGCGAAGGGTTTGAACCTGAATGGAAAGAATTCCTTAACAACTGCGTGAACGAGATCAAGGACATGGAGAAAGACCTTTTCAAGTAAAAGGCTATTCTTCGAACCCGATCCTCCACAGGGCGGTACCGGCAAGGTTGAATTCGCTGGCAATCTTCTGAAGTGATGTGATCATTTCGTTATCTGAGGCGAAGATTTTGCAATTATCATAAGCCACCAGTAGATTACCAGATGGATGACGGACAAATCCATATTGCCTGCCAAGCCTTTCCACGTACCGCGCGGACAGGGCGGTAATTTTTTTTGTATCGCCTTTTCCGCACCACCTGTATCCATACGACGGTACTCCAAGCAGTATATCCTCGCTTTCCATGTATTCAAGAGCCTTCTTAATATTTTTCTTTGTCCACTCTATGGTGACTACGGGGCCTGGTTCAGTTCCTTTTCGGTGGAGGTCATAACACATGAGAACTATGTAATCAAGGTGTTCTCCAATTTTGGAAAGGTCATGAAAACCCGCCCATTTATGGGGAAAATCAACCTGCGGAAAAACAGCTGCTGAAACACGGCTGTTTTCCAACTCGCTTTTTACTGTTCTCAGGAATCCTGCATACGCATCAACCTTTGCAGGGGGAAGGTACTCCCAGTCAAACTGTACGTGATGGGTGTCCATTTCTTCCTGTACTTTTTTTATCGATCGTATCAGCCTGTTCCGGGTACCAGTTGAATCCAGAATTTTATGACCGTCTTTCAGAGATTTCAAACCAATTACCGGTATCAACGTTTTACCCGTATCTTTCAGTTGACTGATCACTTTCTTAAGCACCGGTGATGGAATTGGCGTATATATATTCCCATTGCTGTCAGCGGGGAAGCCGGTAATGCCAATATGAGTATAATCAGCTGAACGTCTAAGTATATCATCAACCTTAACCCCTGTTGTCAGTGAATAATGTGCGATGTATCCCCAGCGTATTTTTTCTGTTGTATTCCCTTGAATTGAATGCAGCAATATGCCAATGGACAACAACAGTAGTAATGTAATTAAGAACCGTCTCATTCTTCCCCCGTTTCTTCTGACGTATACCGTATTACCATACCTTCCACGTGAATGATATCCACGGTTCCAACCAGCCAGTACTGGCGCTCATGCCAGTATTTCACTTCTATAAGGTTGTCTCCACCTTGACTGTAAATAGCGTTATTAACAGCCTTGTTGGCACATGGACAGGGTGTAACCGGTATAAACCATAACAGCCTGAACCCGCTGCTCATGCCGGTACCTGGTCCAAGCTCGGTGTAAGCGTCTTTCTGCATTGGCCTTGCACCTGGCTGTATTCCCCTTGCATTTGTCTGTACATGCAGGCAGCCGGTAACCATGCTGCACAAAACTATCATTATACCAGCTGCAACTGCTGAAGCAAAGTATGGAGACCTTGTTCTATCGGCTTCGTTTCTTACCATTGCGTTCCTCTTTTGAGGCTGTTTTTACTGCGTCGCCTTCAACGATGACCGTTGTTAGCGAGAATAATACATAATAAGATCTCTTCTGGTAACACTGCAAATTGATAATGGCATCGGCATTTTTTTCTTTTATAGCTTCATCAATGGCAGCGCCTGTATCAGGCCTCCCCAGCATCCACAATCCAAGAATAGATATGGCCGAGTCGCTTCCACGCGTTGTCCCCAGGTTCTCTTTAACGGTTTTCCCAACCATGGGTGTATTGGACGAAGTAATACAAACCGGCGTAGTAACACACCCTGTTAGAATAATTATAAACATTATCGCTATATATTTACCATATCTTTTCATACTCTCTCCTTAATAATAAATATTCTCTCCGTGTTTCCGTGACTCTGTGGCCCAGAATACGCTTATTAGAATTTCACCTCAACACCGAAGTTGGGTATAATGCTTAACACACCTTCGTCCTGCTTAAGTTCTGGATTATCATCACTATGCGGGTACCTGTAATCCCAGTCCACGTCATTTTTTGGCCTGTAATTATACAGGTTGATCACCTCAACATACCAGGATACGTAGCCCCAGCTATGATGTATCTTGTAGGTGTACCTGACATCAAGCCTGTGTTCCGGTGCAAACTGTCGTGAATTTGGTCTTCCATATTCAGGTACATACCGGCCCGATGCAGGAGGACTCTCTGTAGAACCTGTAATTGGGGTGTACGGAAAGGACGTGTAATACTGGAACTTGCAGCTCAACGTATTCCTGCCCATCCTGTACCCGGCAACCAGCTTGAATGCATGGCGCTGCTCGTAATCGAAATCAATCCACTGGTCACCGTACTCGTCACCCAACTGGTTGGCAGGGTTCCCGTAAAGCCCTGCTGTTGTGGGCAGGCCCGACTTGAACCTTGAATCGGTATACGTGTAGTTCATCCAGCCATAGAGTCCGTCACTGTCTTCCATAATGTCACGCTTCATCATGATCTCAAAACCTTTCGCTTCTATCTTTCCCGTATTCATTCCAAACCGTTCATTACCTTCCGGGCCGTAATGGTAGTATTCCATGAACATGTCGTAAAAGCTGTTATAGAAACCTTCAATTTTTATGCTGAAAAGATCGATCTTCTGTTCAATGCCGGCTACACGATGAATGGCTTTTTCCGAAACCAGGTACTCCCCCGCACGTGCAAACTGTGGTGAGCTGTCAAATATGAAAGGATTTGTCTGGAAGAAATAACTGTACTTCCCGCCTGCTACAGATATAGTTGTTTCCGTGGGAAATTCATAGCTAATTCGTCCCCGTGGATCCCATGTTACCTCGCCGGTACGGTACAGGTAATCCGAGCGGATACCGGGAACGATGGTAAGTCCTCCTATGGTAACTTTTGTATCACTGTACCATCCCGTGGTATGGTTGTTGATATTCTCATCCAGCGGGTACTTTTCAAAAAGATCTTCGTTACCCGGGTCGAATGAGCCGGTACCACCGACATAGACTATGGTATCGCCACGTGCTGTAAAATGATAAAGAGTATATTCTCCTCCGATGTTCCAGCGCAATGTATCTTCAATCATGTCAAAGGTGAACTGCTCTTTAACGCCTGTAATCTGCGGACGAGTGTTAGTATTATAGTCCTTTGCCCATGAAGCCGCGGAATCATCAGGCAGGTTAAAATACTGGTAGGATCGCTTTATGGAATTATACACGATTACACGATTTTTGATCTTTTCACCCGGCTGATACGTGTAATAGAGTCCCTGGCTGTGTGACTGCATGTCAACCTGTGCTTCGAGGTCCTGGAGAAGAGGATCATCACCTTCTTCCGGGTCAATCTCATCCTCTTCAAGAAATTTCAGGTAATCGCTTGTTCCCAGCAGCAGCAGTGTAATGGAATTTTTACTGTCCAGGTAATACTTCGCCTTTGCCTGGTAATCCCAGTATTCGGGCACAATGTTAAGCTCGTCACCGGTAATAAGCTCATAGAAGATGGGTACCAGCAGCGACAGGTAGCCAATCCGTCCTGAAACTATAGTGTAGCCAATGATGTCATCTTTCTGCTCTTTGTTAAGAGTTGACTCCGGGCCTGCCATGTACAATTGTTCATCTTTTAAAATTGGGGCATGCAACAGTGCTGTAGCTGATATGGCACCCACATCTGTATACCCGCCAAATTCCTGTATATTATCTACCGTGTTTATGCTTATTACAGCGGCGTTGGCAGCCCCGTATTTAACAGGGAAAGCCGAGGCATACAGGTCAATCTCGCTCATGAGATTGTTGTTTATTACAGAATGGAGTCCGCCGTAATGTAAAGGATCAAATATGGGTATATCGTCTATATAGTACTTGTTATTGAAATAATCGCTCCCCCGGATAACCAGTGGACCGAAAAAACCACTGAATGCCCTGTTCACGCCGGGAAGGGAGGTGAGGGCGTTGATGGCATCTCCAAAAGACGCGGGAACCTCTTTCAATTCCTTTACGGTCATGGTGTAGCGTGAAACCTTTTGAATATCACGCTCTGCGGTTATAGTTATCCCGGCACCCCTTAATCGGAAACTGGAAAGACTGAAATCCCGTGTGGTTGTTCCGCTGATATCGATTTTTGTCTGCAGGGGCTCTAAGCCTTCGGATCGAATGACAAGTGTATATGTTCCGGGTTCAGGAACATTGAGAGTGAATTTGCCCTGCTCATCCGTATATACTTTAACCCTTGCTTCTATAACAGCAACCGTCGCAAAGTCCACGGGCTTGCGTGTTTCTCTGTTGTATACCGTCCCCTGTAGTACGTTCTCCCTGGCATACAGGGATAGAGGAAAACAAATTAACAAAGACAGTACTACAGGTATACTGGCAATCTGCTTCATTAATGATGATCTCCAAAATAACATCAATCTTCAAGCCTGAAACGCAGGGGCATCTCGAACCTGACAGGTACCTTCTTGCCATCTACTATTGGCGGAGTAAATTGAGCCCCCTGCAGTATTAATACGGTCTCCCTGGCAAACTTCCTGGTGATATCCCGTTGTTTTCCAGGTGCTAAGGGCTTGTTCAAACGGATGCCCAGTATGTTAACGTTTTTTACCCTGCCATTTGAAGCGATCAGAAGTTGTACATTCACTGTTGCTTCGATGTCCATCTGACGCGCCTGGTCGGGATACCTTTTTTTCAATTTACCCACCGGGCGTGGCGGGGCAATATTCGGCATGAACGCAAGGTCAACAGCGGTATCCTCATCGGCTGTGCCTGCGGCCCTTACCACGTTAGCATAATCAGTGGATTCTTCTACTGATTCAGTTATATCCTTTCTGGTGACCCTCTGAGGCGCCTGGATCTCTTGAATATTGATTAAGCGTATCCTTTCAGACTGCTCAAGGCTTTCTTCGTCAAGGCTTATGGATGGAGTGTAGAACAGCATGTATGCTGTTACAATAAATGACAAGGCAAAAGAGAACATGTATGGATGTTCATCTTCCCATTTTTTTAATACATCGATTATTTGTGCAAGCTGTTCCATTTAATCGATCAAGGTCTTTTTCTGTTCTGACATGAATACCACGTTAAGGAACCCCTGCTGCTGCAGTATATTCATTACTTCATTTACCACGCTGTATTGAAGGTTCCTGTCGGCAGTCAATGCGACTACCCGGTCTTTCTCAGACTGACGCATTGCCAAAAAGTCATTTAATGTGTCAGCAGTAACCTTGCTTCCCTCGAAATATATGGCACCATTACCCGCAATCGTTATATATATACTGTCCTGTTCAGCACCCCGGGTTACTGCCACTGGCAACTGTACTTCAACTCCTTTCGGTGGTTCCGTGGTTGTTGAAGCCATGAAGAAAACAAGGAGGAGCAAAGCCATATCAGCCATGGCGGAGCCTATTGCTACGGGCTTCAGTTTCTTCAATATTGAACCGCTGCGCATATCAGGTACCCTTTCCCTGGTCTTTTACAGAAACTTCGGTTATACCGGTTTCTCTTGCAAGGCTCAACGCGTCTACCAGCATTCCATACTTTACGTCAGGTCTCATCTTTATCAGCATAATGGTTTTTTCTTTATCCTGTTTTCTTTTTGTGAGAATATCTTTAACCTGGTCGCGTGTTACAGGTTCACCCCTGTACAGGTAACCGTTGTTTTCGGGAATGATCTCAACAATTCTTTCAGGTTGCACCTCTACCGCACCAGCACTGGGTGAGGGTAGCGAAAAGAATATACCCTGCCGCAGTATAAACGATGAAGTTACAATAAAGTATATCAGCAATAGAAAGGCTATATCGCCAACCGAAGAGGACTCGAATGATCTATGTTCGTACAGCAGCTTCTTGCGCTCCCTTCTTCTTGCTATTTTTGTGATTATTTCTTTATTCATTGAAGGTATCATCACCTGTATCAATATTACTTGAAAGTCGTGGAAGTTTTGAAGAACTGCTGGTAATGATCTCTTCTGCACGCGCATACCTGTTCTGTATAATGTGGGTAAACAGGTAAAAGAAAAACAGTGAAGGGGCCGCAACTACAAGCCCGCCCGCAGTTGTCACCAGCGCGATCTGGATCCCCACGGCAACCACCTTGGCATTTACCGTCGTTGCAGCGGCGATGGCGGCGAAAGCGCTTATCATGCCTATTACAGTTCCAAGGAATCCCACGATGGGAGACAGGTTCCCGATACCTGACAGGAGAGCGAGGCCACGCTCGAGGTCGTTCTGGTATACAAAAAAAACATTTCTCATCTCGTCTTCAAGATCTTCACGATACCGTGCTTCAGAGTTATCAGCCGTGTTACTCATAATCTTTTCAAGCGATTCATTTTTCCATACATTATTGCGTGTATAATATATTGTTCTCTCAATAATTATGGTAAGTGATACCAGTCCCAGGAGGACTATAAAGATCATTAAAGGCCCTCCCTGTTTCACGGTCTGAAAAAGGTTTTCATTGTTCAATACGACAGCTTCACCTGGTTCCTGCACATTTATAACATCATTGTCTTTAATGAGACTTGATTCTCCGTTGTTTGTATCAGCCGATAATAATGAAATTAAAAGAAACAGCATGATAACTGTTACAGTAAAGATATATGTCTTCTTCGTCTTTATACGGGGCATCGTGTTTACTCCTGTACTAATAGAATCTTTCACCATGTAACAATACTGATGTATTAATGTGTCACTGCCATCCCAAAAAAATACCTGATAGTTTTTAGTGTTATCACGACGATTCAATATATTTTGATTTGCAAGGACATAGTATGCCCGCAAATGAAGAAAAAACAAGAGAAAAAAGTCAAGATGATAATGATAATACTCCATTCTTCCTTATGTGACATAATATATGTTATCGGAAGTTATATTGAGATTAACCCAGTTTGTACATAATGATATTATTCTGTAATTATTCAGATATCCTGCGTATAAACCTTGCTCGTTCTATCGAGGGATCGATCTTCAGTGCTTTCTCTGCGTACATATTTGCTTTTTCTGTATTCTTATGCTTGTAATATAGTTCGGCAAGTGCGGTATATGCTTTCGCATGTTCTGGATCAATTTCAATGATCTTCATTAGATGTTCTTTTGCTTTGACATCTGATGGATCGGGATTCTTATAATGGAATTCGGCCAGCATGAAAAGTATATCAATGGCATGGGGCCTGTAACCAAGCGCCTTTTTCGCGTATTCGATCCCTTCGTTCAAGTATTGTTTCTTCATCTCTGAAGGCAGCTCATACTGGTATACCTGTATATAACGAAGCCTGGCAAATGATTTCATAAAACTGAACTTCTCATGGTTATCAACTATGAACTCGAGTTTTTCATACGCTTTCTCAAATTCACTTGCCGCGTACTGCAGGATTCGCTCTTCCATGTATAATTTTCCAAGCGCAAAATGAGCTTCCGGATTATCACGATCAAGCTCTATAGCGCTCTTGTATTCTTTTATTGCTTTACCTGTTTCACCATTCCTGTAAAAATAATCGCCACGTGCCTTGTGCACATAGGCATATCTGGCATTTTCATCTTCGATCTTCAGTACCACCCGGTTACCCTTTGTTGCAAGCCTGAAAAACCCATACCCTGTACACAGGTATCCGAAAGACTGGCTTTTATACACACTCTGTATGGTCACCTTCGATACGATCAGGTTACGGTTATCTATGACATAAAGAACTCCTCCCTTGACCAGGCCTTCTTTATTGTACAACCGGACGGTCACCTTTGTCTTATCATGTGCAACATGTGACAGCTCCTGTTCATGAGCATCTTCACGCGCACCAATACTCAGTATTCTTCCCTTCACCAGGGCATCCCAGCCGGTTTTGTCATCTTCGTAGTAAAACACTTTTACCCGGCTGTTCGCTTCAAGCCCGCGCATTGTAGCGGGCATGGCAGGAATGGATAATAAGAACTGTAGAAATATTATGAAGATTGACTTCGTGATATGTCTGGATGTTATCATGTACCAGTAACCCTGATAAACTATTTCAACATTTTCATGGGATCAAGCGGTGCAAGGTACTTGCGTATTTCATAATGCAGGTGCGCACCGGTGACAGCCCCTGTCATACCCGAATAGGCTATAACTTTTCCCCTGGAAACATCATCACCTGTATCAACAAGGTTTTCACTGTTGTGTGCGTATACGGTTATATATCCCTTTTCATGCTTGAGAACAACTACTTTACCATAACCGTCTTTCCAGCCACTGAATATAACCTTTCCATCGAATGATGCTTTTATGGGAGTACCCTCATTACAGCTTATATCGATCCCGCAATGGAATTTCTTCATTTTCGTGAAAGGATCAACCCTCTTGCCGAATGAAGATGTGATCCTCCCTTTTACCGGCCATGAAAAGGCCATTATATTATTGTTGCTCTTTTTCTTTACAGGTCTCTTTAATGAAGCAGTTCTATTGATTTTTTCCCTGGGTTCATTTACAGCATCGTTTATATAATTATCATTTACAGGTACTGTCGCACCTGGCAGGAAAATATCATTACCGTAATAGATCTTATCTTTTCGTATATTGTTATGTGATACAATGCGTTCCCGCTCAACATTGTATCTTTCGGCTATCCGGTACAGGGTATCTCCTTCCTGTATCTTGTATGTAACACCCTGCCTGTTTGGTATCTTCAGCTTCTTCCCGGGTAAAAGTCTTTTGGGTTCATCCACGTTATTTATTCGAATTATGTACCGGTAATTCGTCTCGTATTCCTCTGCTATTTCCCATATATTCTCACCTTTCTGAATAATATGCTCACTGAGATGCCATTTGCTGTCTTTTTTTTTGAGATCTTCGATGGTGAGAGATGCTTCATTTTCCTGTTGACGATTGACTTTTTTCTGTTTTTTCCTTTTTGTATTACTGGCAGATCCTGCTTTCTTTTTTGCTGAGGTATTGATAGTTCTATTATTTCTATCATGTATTATGGTCTCGTTGTCAATTTCTTGCAACCCCTTATCATCAAAAGTATCATCAAATATGATCTCTCCATCTGCATCACCTGCCGGTGCTTTGCTGGATGTCATATCAATGCCTTCAATGATAATGCTGTTTTCAAGGGATTCAATATCGGCAAGGGTTATGGGTTTATCTTCACGTGATTCACCGCTTACCAGTGGAATATTAAAATCATTGAGTGATAGTATCACTGTGGTAACAATTACTAATGTCGAAAGTATATATTTTTTCATTTCATCGCCGATAATTATTATCTGTTACAATTGAATTATCGGCATAAATAACTGGTTACATCAACATTTTGCTCTCTGATTTACCGGACAGCGAATGGTATACATCTCTTATTGATTTTATAAGGGCATCTATTCCAAGCCCGGCATACACAGAACCGACAATACAGTTATCGTATTTATGCGCGATACCCTGGATAATATCATCAGATTTGACAAGGTCGGCCTTATTAAAAAATATTATTTCCGGTTTTCCATTTGACCCAAGTTTTACCAGTTCTTTCTCAACAGTCGCGATGGTTTCTTCAATATCCGGTGAATTTATATCTATAACATGAATGAGAAAATCTGCATTATTTATTTCTTCCAGGGTTGATTTGAACGATTGAATAAGGTCTACCGGCAGATTTCGTATGAACCCAACCGTGTCAGTGAGCAGAACCTTATTACCCGGTTCAACATACACTTCACGGGTAAAAGCATCAAGGGTGGCAAAAAGCCTGTTCTCAACAAATAGATCATCTTTTGCCAGTTGATTGATCAACGTAGATTTTCCCGCATTTGTATATCCCACAACGGCCCCGAGTATTTCAGATGACCGGTTTTTACGGATCAATTGCCTGTGGGACGCGATCTTGTCGAGCTTCTTGTTAAGGGCAGATATTCGTTTTTGAATATGCCGGCGGTCGGTTTCCAGCATTTTTTCCCCGGGTCCCCTGGTCCCGATACCGCCACCAAGACGAGAGAGCGCTCCACCAAGGCCTTTCAGTCTTGGTAATATGTATTTCAACTGGGCAAGCTCCACCTGTATCCTGGCCTCCGAGCTTCGCGCGCGCCTCGCAAATATATCAAGTATTACCTCGGTTCGTCCAATTACCCTGCATTTCAAAACTTCTTCAAGATTTCTCACCTGGGCGGGCTTTAGATTATTCAGGTCAAAAACAAGCAGCTTGATGTCATTGTCAGTGATTATTGCACGCAATTTTTCCAGGAATCCCTTACCAACGATGTAGGCGGGATCAAGCCTGTCCCTGCGAACTACCTTTGAACCAACTATAATTCCACCTGCCGTTTTGATCAGCATCTTCAGCTCGTCAAGTGAATATTCGGCATCTGTTACATGCTGGTTATGGTTTCTCAGTGAAATGCAATATGCCCTTTCGTCTTTCGATGATGGTATTCTATTTACTGATGCATCCATTAAATATTACTTTACATCCCCTGGTAATGTTATGCTTTTTAAACCAGCCCCTGTTCACTTCAATTGCGTACATGGCTGGTTCTTTTGAAGTACAAGGTGGATTGATACGAAACGGTTCCATCTGGTATATTTCGTTGATTATCCCATCTTTACTTATAAACGCTATGCTGAGGGGAATGGAAGTGTTTTTCATCCAGAATTTCATTTGCTTTTCCCTGGAAAACACAAACAACATTCCCCTGTCTTCAGCAAGAAGCTCACGGAACATGAGACCCTTCTGTCTCTCCCTGTATGTCCGTGCTATCTCTACCTGCAAATGTATCTTTCTTTCTGACTTGCTTACTATTAATATATCACAAATATTTTCATCGGCAAGTATGGCCGGTGAAAATATTGACATCAATGTTACTATTGTAAGGGATATTAATTTAAAATTCATTGCTGTATTCGATACGAATTATGCGATTGGCAGGTTCATCTTTCTGCATAAGAACATCGAATTCAATACCAAGTTGGTACATATATGAATATCGCATACCAACATTATACAACCATTCAGTAGTTCTTCCAAAATTGTAATATATTCTTTCAGATTCTGCCTTAAAGACGAAATACTCTCCCAGTGGGATATCCAGTGACACAAAATAGGATGTATCTTCAGGCACATAGTCTGGCTGCGTTGGTACGCGAATTCCAAAATGAAAATGCTGTTCATCGTTAAAAAGATATATGGGCTTTGTAATTACAGCATAAGGACCGTAGATCATCCTGTTCAATTCATTATTAGCATTATACGTCTTTCCTTCCTGTCCAATGTAAAAAGAGTCATACCCTATGGCAAACGATATGGGAAACATCTCCCAGCCGTCCGTGAACTTCAGTTTTGCTATTACGCCCGGTACATTTGGTTCAATTTCGTCTTTACCAATAGCGTTCTGCATGTCAACTGATACTCCCATGTAAAAGTTATCATGCAGACCGATAAAACTCTTGAGCTCAACACCGCCATTGTCATATCCCAGGAAAGACATTTGGTATGTACCCCTCGCTATAGTATACGCGCTTGGTGTATCTATAACGGTTGTATTCCTGACATAATATTGCGCATATAACGGCAGGGAAAAGGATACAATAAATACAGCAGAAACTATTGATACTATTATTTTTTTTACCATGATATATTCAATCCGATAAATATATTAAGCCCTTTAAAGATTTTATCGGACGAAAGTAAAAATGTAATTACTCATATTCTTTTTGTATATCAAAGAGAGACGAGATGGCGTCCCGCGACACATCGATCATCCTGTTAAGTTCATCTATGCTGTATGAACGTTGCTCACCGGTACCCTGTAATTCAACAAGGTTGAGATCCCCGTCCATAATGATATTCATATCAATATCAGCATTTGCGTCTTCATTGTAATCGAGATCAAGCAGCAGCTGGTCACCAATAAAACCTGTAGAGATTGCCCCTACCCTGTTTTTAAGGGGATTTGCCGTAATGGTACCATTTTCTTCCAGCTTTTTGATTGCACGGGAAAGGGCTATATACCCCCCGGTAATCGCGGCGGTTCGCGTGCCGCCGTCAGCCTGCAGCACATCGCAGTCAACGGTGATGGTGACCCCCTTCAGCATTGAAAGATCAACCACGTTTCTCAGGCACCTTGCGATGAGCCTGCGTATTTCAACTGACCTGCCATCGGGACGAATCCCGGATGGTGATTTTCTTGGAGATGTTGAATACGGTAAAAGTGAATACTCGGCGGTTATCCAACCGTATCCCTTTTCATCAGCGTGTGCCGGCACATCGAAGGAGGTAGATGCGGCACATATAACCCTTGTGTTTCCCATGGAAAAAAGTACAGATCCGTCAGCAGCCGGACAGAATTCCGGAATTACCTTAACGTCCCTAATCTCATCGATAGCCCTGCATTTCCTGTTCCAGCTGTTCATTTCTTTCTTTCAACTCCTTCAATTCATTCAAGTCTTTGATCTTCTTATCAACATTTTTGTGATAGGGATTATAATCTTCAGCTTTCTGGAATTCAGAGATGGCTGCCTCGATATCGTCACCTATGAAATACCTTATACCCCGCTGGTAATGTTTCTCTGCGTTGATCTTGTCTTCAGTGGTTATAACCTTGGGAATAAGCTTAAATGTGATACTAAATGAATAGACCGGTCCGAATATACCCGTATCGGTGTATGAACTGTCAATTACAAACGAAACATTCTTGATCACATAGTTGAATCCCAGGCCAAGTGAATACCCGCCCGCATCGTTGAACCGGTACCCTCCCCTGAATGAAAGGATGTCAAGATAGTTAAATTCAACACCGGTATTCAACCTGAAACTTTCGTCAAACCCCGATGTAAAGTCATACAGGTCGGATGAGTCAATCATATTTTCCAAGGCATCAACATTGAACATAAGCCAGTGGGTGGGCTTGTACGAAGCACCAAGCCGCAACAGTCGTGGCAGGTCATCATCTTTGGCCCTTGTACCCATATTCTGTATGGACATCCCGAGTGAAAAGTTTCGAACAGGACTGTCGAATGGTGAGAACATGTACAGTCTTTTCATGATCCCCGTGTCAAAGGCAACGGAATGCAACTGCAGCGTGTCAATTCGCTGGTATATGTATTTAAACGAGCCGCCTACTTCCATGAAACCAAGTGAATAGCCGTATGACATCACGTTGCTCATGTTATAAAAATACACAGTTCCTGTCTTGTTCCCGTCAATATCGATCTTGTCAAATGGCGGCACCCAGAAAACCGAATTGGAAAGACCCATATGACCACCCAGCAGTGGAAACGAAGCGGATACATTTTCAAAACGTGAATCGAGAATGAGTTCCTGGTGCATTACCTGGAGCATTGGAAACTTCAGGGTTCCAAGTCCTGCCGGATTATAGTAAATCGAGTTGATATCATCGGTAGCCGCGGTAAACGCTTCGCCCATCCCCAGTGGGCGGCTTCCAACACCGAGTTCAAGAAAGTCAGCACCTGAAGTGCCCGCAGTACCCGCCGCACTGCCGGGAACACTGCTATATATAACAATGCAGGCAGCCAAAAGTATCAATGGCAGCCTGTGTTTTAGTATCCCGAGGATATAATTTGTATATACATTGAACATGTTTATGTGATACCGATGAATGTCACAACCTGTGCAATAAAAACGGAATTACAATTTTTCAATTTTCCTGAGCAAACCCATACTGTGCGAAAATTCTTTGTTATCATATGAATCAAAGGTGATCATTCCGGGAAAAATATTTTGTATGGTAGTAAAGAATGATTCAACTATATCCACGTCAGACGTATCCGCGAACAGCAATATTATATCCTTTTCATGACGCAATATCATGGATGCGGGGGAAAGCTGGCATTGAAGCTTGAATGTAATATAATGCCAGAGATACACCATTTCTTCGGTGAATGCAACTACTGAATGCATGAGATATACCTTGCCTGAGTCCTGGTACCGGGATAGAAGAAAAAAGTACTCGTATATCCGGTACAGGTTTTCAAGCGGCCTTTCGAGTATGAACATTTTGGATGGATTATTCCTCTCGTATTCAAGTTCAACCAGAACCAGTTCATAAATGAGCGTATCGCTGAGTAAACGGTACAATTCTTCTGCTGTGAATGAATAATCCGGTGGAATACGCAGAACGAGAATGGAAGAGAACCTGCTCTTGAAGATCCTGCTGTCGTACAGGTGATCAGCATCCATGAAAAAGTTATCAACTATATTCCCCAGGGAAACGAAATATATGTTTCTTTCGTGGTGCTCGTCATCATCCATGAATCTTTTCTTCAGAAAGGTGTTATTGAGTATTTCTTCATGATCCAGCAATACTCCATGCCTGTTCTTCCTGATATCCCTGTATAACTTTTCAGATACATCAACCAGGAGATTCTCGCTGGTAAATGATGAACTGGTTTTCGAAACCGGTTTGAAGCACTGGTTTGCGATGTTATACGAAAGTAATGCAAACTGGTCAAACTTCAGCTGTTCCAGCCTGTTATGAAGAAGCGTGACCGGATCCATGTCCCGGTCAATTGCATCCAATATTTCTTCATTTGGGAATTCAACCGGGCCATGCATTTCCAGCATGTTTACAGCCCTGTAATACAGGGCATGTAACCGCTTAAGCATCTGCCTGGGAGACTCAATGCTGTCTACATCATCGGGGGAATGCCCTGTTACCTTGTGAACCAGGTCCTTTAATTCGCTGTTGAATGTCTTTTCACGAATTTTCTGAAGTTCTTCGTCGAAAGCGGATTCCACATTATCCAACTACTGCCTCCTGCCACGTTCTATCAGGATAATTCGAGCATCCTGGTAAGGCTGTTCAGTGCCTTGATCCTGATATCCTCTGGTACCGTGATTTCAGGTTCCTCATTTTCAAGAGATCTCAATACCTTTTCAACTGTTATCTTCTTCATATTAGGACATATAAAATCTTTTGACGCAAGTATATATTCTTTATCGGGTGCTACAGACTGCAACTTGTGTATCATTCCTTTTTCTGTTCCAACAATTATCTTTTGCCTATCCGTTTCCTTTACGAAGGTTACCATTTGACCGGTTGATAATACTTCGTCAGCAAGGTCAACCACCTCCCGGTTGCATTCGGGGTGTACCATGACAACAGCATCAGGATGTAATTCCCTCGTTTTTTTTAATTCTTCGGCAGAATACTGTTCATGCGTGGGACAGAAACCCTTCCATGGAATTATTTTTTTGTCAGTGAAACGCTGAACATAATCCGCAAGATTTTTATCAGGCAGGAAAAGTACGGTGTCCCCCTCCACTTTCTGTACAATTTTTACCGCGTTAGATGATGTACAGCATACATCTGATTCTGCTTTTATCTCAGCGGTGGAGTTTATATAGGTAACCACGGTAGCTTCAGGATATTGCCTTTTCATTTTTACCAGGGCATCAACGTCTGCCATATCGGCCATGGGACAGCCTGCCGATTCTTCAGGCAGCAAAACTTTTTTTTGGGGTGATAATATATATGCTGATTCTGCCATAAAATGTACGCCACAGAATACAATGATATCAGCATCATTATTGGCCGCAATCCTTGCCAGCTCAAGCGAATCGCCAGTATAATGGGCCATATCCTGGATTTCAGCATTCTGGTAATTGTGGGCCATGAGTATGGCATTCTTTTCTGCTGCAAGTTGGTGTATCTTTTTAACGATATCGGGATCTCTGTTCATCTAAGGTTCCTGTAAAAGTTAATGCTAATGAAATAACAGCCATGCGGCATTCAGGCAAGGATTTTTTCCCGGTCGGGAAATAAAAAAGGACGAGTCAGAAAGTTCCAACTCGTCCTGTTATGCTCCCCCGGTTGGACTCGAACCAACGACCTACTGGTTAACAGCCAGTTGCTCTACCGATTGAGCTACAGGGGAATATTATATGAAATGTCAAAATGTCAAAGAGCTTCGTATACGTTGTCTTGTTCAAATTATTCTAGATAATTAATCTAATTTAGTAAAATTTTTATCACTCAAGTGTCCAACTTAATACCAACTTACAGCGATTCATGTCAATCATTTTATCACATTTTTTTATGAATCATTATTTTTTTTATTAGCTATGACTTTATTCGTAGCTTCTCAAAAACAGGGGGCTGCCCCGCCGAAGGCGGGGCGGCACTCTGTTTTTTTCAGTAGTTAGCAGCAAAAGCATTTATTGTGCCCCCTGAAAATGAGAAGCTACCTTTATTCAATAATCTTAAATTCGGTTCTGCGGTTAAGTTCATCAATACCCGTTCC
>CAYFSO010000045.1:0-22149 GCA_964345775.1 uncultured Leptospiraceae bacterium
GTGACACCTTCGAGGAGCAGCGGGAGGTGCTTCTCTACTACGAGGAGCTGTACCGACGGAGGATTGCCTTCGTGTACGGGATTTGACGCTGCCCTTGGGGTTGGGTGGGCAATAGGGACCCAGGCAAATGCAATAATATAATATTTACTTTTAAACCTGATCCATGTATTATACCATGATATAGCTGAAACTGGAGTAAATCATGGTATACAGGTTGAGAAAAATATGGAATCCCGGTATTTTCCAGGGCCATAATCGTAAAGACCACTATTTTGAGGGCTGGTATTATAAAATGGTGGATAAGAACGGGAAAAACGTACTGGCTGTAATTCCCGGATTGGCCCGTAACGAGCCATCGGAAGATTCTCATTCGTTTATACAGGTGCTGAATGGTGTTAGCGGTGCGGTTCAGTATCATCGTTTCCATGTAAATGAATTTTCTGCATCAAAAAGTGAACACGATGTCAGGGTGGGGCAAAACCGATTTAGACCGGGCAGCATTGAATTGAATCTTGATGATAAAGAAGGCTCTCTAAATGGTATGCTTAGCTTTAAGGCTCTGACCCCATGGCCGGTAACCCTGCTCAGGCCCGGGTATATGGGCTGGTATGCCTTCGTACCGTTCATGGAATGCTATCATGGAGTACTCAGTTTTGACCACGCGGTATCGGGGGCTCTGACCCTCAACGGCAAAAATATAGACTTTGCCGGTGGACGCGGCTACATGGAGAAAGACTGGGGAGTCTCATTCCCCAGATCCTGGATTTGGATGCAGAGTAATCATTTTGAACAGGCCGGTGTCTCTTTTGTCATGTCGATAGCAACTATTCCCTGGCTTGGAAATTATTTTACCGGCTTTGGCGGGGCTTTCTGGAATAATGGTGCCTTTTTCCCATTCACTACATGGAATGGCTCACGGGTAAAAAACCTGCATATAAAAGAAGAAGAGACCTCTTTTACCGTGGAGCACAGGAAATACAGGATAGGGGTCAGAGCCCGCGGCAGGGATACGGGTGAACTCCTGTCCCCCGTTTTGGGCGAGATGGCGGGAAAGGTGCTGGAAAGCATGAAAGCGCAGATAACCCTGCAGTTCTCGGTAAAAGAAGGGAAAAGCTTCAGGGAAGTATTCAGCGGTACCGGGTCATTCGGCGGCCTGGAGATAATGGGCAATCCCGACGAGCTCAGGAAGGGACTCAGCTGACAGAGGATTCACCTGCACAGAGCCTGTACTTGTTCCTGGTGATGTCCGGGATGTAGGACTTCTTGGCGTCACGCAGTGCCTGTATGCCCAGGTCCTGTTCGAAATTGAAGTACTGGAAGGGGGCAGGCAGGGCCTTCGCGCAGTGATTGTACATGTACTGGTAGATGCCCTTGTAGAGGGTCAGAGCCTTGGCAAAATGTATGGCGAAAGTGTCGCCCGTAATCCCTTCACCTATGAGAAATCCTGCCGGCTTGCCTTCAACGTAATAGATGACACCGCACAGGAATAACCTTTCAAAAAGCTCAAGGCCCTCGCGGCACGCATGGTAGTCGGTATTCCGGGGAGGCTGGCCCAGCTGATCCTGCCATGTATCCAGTATGTAAACAGCGTCGGGAATGTTTTCTGCCGTGATGGGGATCACATCCGCATCGTATTTTCTCATGAACTGGTTCAGCAGGTTCTTCTTGCTGTGCAGCTTTTTCCCGCTGTAACTGGAGAGCTTTTCCCTGCTGTATATGTAATCGGAGTCCCCCTCGCTGAAATTATGCACGTATCCTTTTTCGTTGAAAAGCAGCAGCCACTCTTCGGGTACTGGGAACATGCAGTCAACCGAGGATACCTGCTCTGCCATGTCCTCCAGGTTTATTTTTGAGGGATGACATGTTGGCATGAGGAAGCGCACCCCGTCATAGGTGCTTCCCTCTATGTATATGTCGTCGGCGGTGATGACATGGTAATCATGCACTTCCCTGAAGAGGTACAGGTTGGAGAAGCAATACTCGGATAGTGGAACGGTGACTGCCCTGAGCCGTTCATTCAGTATTTTCTGATGTTCAAGTGATAGTTTTTCACGTTTCATTGTATAACCATTTTTTCCCAAGATAGCGGTGGGTAATGAAGCAGCACTGTACAACCTGCGAGATATTCATTGACCACCAGATGGCAACCGGACCAAGTCCCAGCGCGATACCCGTGGCATAGCTCAACGGAAGTCGTACTATCCACAGGCTGAGAATAATGATCTTCATGACACTCCTGGTATCACCGGCCCCATTGAGCCCGCCGCCCAGGATGACACCCCATGCCATAAAAGGTTCACTGATCATGCTTATGTATATATACCGAACCGCCTCGTCAATAACAATGGGATTGTCTGACAACAGCGGTGCAATCCGACGTGCGTTAAGCATGACGAGAGCGGTTATGACAATTATGATGGTAACACCTGTGACAGCGGTTGACAAGCCGTTCTTGTACGCCTCGTCATGCCTGTCCTCCCCGATAAAGTTGCCTACGATGACGGCGTTAGCAAGGTTGAATGCGAATGCAGGAAGAAAGATGGCGGCCTCTATCCTTAAGCCCATGGTAAAAGCAGCTATTACCTCTACGCTGTGATGTGGCAGTGAGCCAAGGATCACGAAAAGGACGACCGATCCTACCTGCCAGCCCACCTGCAGAAGGCCTGAGGGCCATCCGATTGCGGCGATACGTAACAGGTATTGCTTTGAAAAACGTATCCCGCTGAGTAGCGTTCCCTTTATATGGCCAATGTTTATGGCGGCTCCTATCACTATACTGATCACGGTGGAAAGGGCGATGCCCAGGTAGCCGGCACTGGTATAAAAGACCAGGAGGAAATTCAGACCGATGTTGGTGACGCATATCACCCCCATGGTGAGCAGGGAACGTTTGATCATCTTTCTTGCACGCAGAAGGCCGTTAGTTGTAATGAGGACATAATGGAACATGAGGCCGACCGCATATACCATGAGCAATGGCGGGGCCAGGTTCTGGATCTTTTCAGGAACATTGATGAACGGAATAACTATGGGTGTGAATATGACGCCCGCAATGCCCAGAAACAGTCCGGCTGTGACAGCTGAGACAAGTGAAGTGGATGCGGCGGTGTTAAGATTGCTCTTTTGGTCTGGTTTTACCTGGGATGTGACTGTGACGGTGCCAACCGTAAGGGCATTGGCGATCACGATGAAAATGAAATACATCTGTGCAACGAACCCGATGGAGGCCTGTATCTCTTTCCCGAGAATCCCGGCTATATACACGTCGGTGAGACTGATCAGGAACTCGAACAGCATGATCAATATCATGGGCCAGCTGGTTTTCCAGCTGTGGGATATCCTGGACCTGAACTCCCTGCCTTTTAACGTGGATTTGATAGTTTGAATTATATTGTTCATGGTACCCGGTGTATGGTTCGAGTATATACAACGTGTACCATGGAATGGTTACGCAATACAACTAATATTCGCGTATTACAGCCGGGCCGAGTCACTGGCAGGATACATCTGATCAATAAGATCCTGGTACTTTTCGCGAATCTGGTTCCTGCGGAACTTGAATGTTGGTGAAAGCTCACCGGTCTTAACTGAAAAATCATGCGGTAGTATGATGAACTTTTTGATCTGCTCATACGGGGCCAGGTTTTCACAAATTGCGCTGATACGTTTCTTGTAAAGGGCTTGTATTTCCGGCTTGTTTACAAGTTCTTTATCGTCACAATAGGCAATACTGTTTTCCCTGGCATGCACCCTGAGGAGATGAAAATTGGGAACAATAAGGGCGGACAGGTATTTTCTCCTGTCACCCACAACGCAGATATAGTCTATAAGGGGCTCCCCCTCAAACTTCTTTTCAATATTGAGGGGGACGATGTTCTTTCCCCCGGAGGTGATAATAAGGTCCTTCAGGCGACCAGTAATACGAAGGTACCCGTCCTCGTCGATAAAGCCTACGTCCCCCGTTTTGAGGTAGCCGTCACTGGTGAATGTTTCTTCCTCGTCCTCCGGTGTGGCCTTGTAGTATCCCTTGAAAACCATGGGCCCCTGCACCTGGATCTCTCCTTCATCGGATATTCTCACCCGTGCGCCGGGAATAGGCGGGCCAACGGTGCCCGGCTTGTTCTTCGAGGGCCTGTTCACGGAAACCAGGGGAGATGTCTCAGTAAGACCATATCCTTCCAGGATGGGTAGCTGAATGCTTCCGAAAAAATAAGATACTTCGATAGGAAGCGGGGCACCCCCGGAGAATATGATCCGGACATTTTTCATGTGGATCATCTTCCGCAGACTGTTAAAGACGGGTTTTAATAACACCCCAATGAAACGTAAATAAAAGGGTTTATACCTGCTCTCAACCTCTGCGATATACAATTTACGGCCCGTATGAAGGGCCAGGTGGTAAAATGACCGTTTTAAGGGGTTGAACCGGTTTACCGTATGGACAACGTTGATGTAGACTTTCTCGTACATTCGGGGTACCGAACAAATAATGGATGGCTGGACTTCGGCAACATTGCGGTATATCTCTTCTGTTTCGAACGAGGAGGATATCGCCATTACCGACCCGGTGTACGCGCTGGTAAAAAGGTCCGCGGAAAGGCCAAATACATGACTGAAAGGCAGGTGGGCAAGACGGACATCGTTCTGATCAAAACCCATTATATCAAGTACTTCGGACTGGCTCAGGAAATTGCCATGGGAGAGGAGGGCGCCCCTCGAATTCCCCGCGGTTCCCGGTGTGTATATCAGGGCGGCGGTATCTTCAATGGATATAGCCTTTATTATATCAAGTACTTCGTTGTACCGTGCTGCTTCCCTGCCTGATTTTCGCAACTGGTTGAATGAAATAACCTGGTTGTGATCGGTCTTCGAGTTATAAAAAGTAATAAGCCTTTTTAGTGGGGATTTTATCCTGTTCAGTATGGCGAATGATTTCTGGAAATGGGCCTGGTCGCCGGCGCACAAGAAACGCGTTTCAGAATGCCGCAGGAGTTCTTCCAGTTCGTCCTGTGTAATAGTGGGATAGCAGGGAAC
Source organism: uncultured Leptospiraceae bacterium (assembly GCA_964345775.1). Classification (GTDB taxonomy): domain Bacteria; phylum Spirochaetota; class UBA4802; order UBA4802; family UB4802; genus M55B154. Next base: position 5,035 of record CAYFSO010000045.1, read on the forward strand.
AAACACTGCACCAACTGACAAGATGGCAAAAACAATGACCGCGTATTCAAGTGAATTTTTGGCGAACACGGCAACAGGTTCTCCCTTTCCGATGTTCATTTCCAGCAACGCGGATGCAACTTCCATCTGCATCTCGAGGAATTCGCTTGATTTTACCGATGTGAATGCTTTGGACTTTTCTGATTCAGAAGATTTTGCCAGGAAGGTTGTTCGATCAAAGCGGCGAAGATAGGCTGCAATTTCAAATGATGGTAAAGAGCTTTCACCAAGATCGGCATTTTTCAGAAGCTTTTCCAGTTCCCTGTTTTCCATCCACCTGACTCCTTGATGATCAAATACTTACGCAAGACAACATTTTCGTCAACAAATTAAAATATAGCACAAAAACATTTGCAGAATAATATTATTGTCAATAAGAGATACAAATTAAGTCATTTTCGATATAAAAGAATGTTGAAAAAAATTGAAAAAAATAGCCGAATTTTCCATTTATGATCAAAAATTCCATGGATTATTCTGAACGATACAGGTTGCAACGGTATACTTTTACCATGGTAATTGATCGAATGACCAGTTGCCATAAACGGGTGAAAGATAAAAAAAGGAGCGAATATGACCATGGCATTTTATCCGTCCAATGAATATAATAATGATTTTATGGACGCCATATCAGATTATTATGTGGATCTTGAATCTGATAATTCTGTATCGATCAGCGAAAAGATATCTAATTTCCGAAAACAGCACAATCTTACCATTGCCGAGTTGTCGGTTATTACCGGGGTGGATGGCAAATTACTGGAGAAGATTGAAACACGGAACGTGTATCCTTCTCTTAAAATAATTCACCAGATATCACGTGCCCTGGGGAACGCATCGACGGATCTGTTACAGAAGGGTGTGGACTGGGGATACACGGTAATCCGCAAGGATGATGTGAGATCACGGGTAAATACAAGATTTGATAAAGATGATATCCGTGAAGAGATCGCAAAAACTGACACTCCTGCTCATGCTATCCCGGTGAAAGCGTACGCAATCACCCTGGAAGGACAGTATAAAAAAGCTGATTTCTCAAGCCATGCGGGTGAAGAGTTTGTCAAGGTTGACAGTGGCAGCGTTAAAGTGACACTTCATGACCGGGAGGTAGTGCTTCAAGAAGGTGACAGTGTCTATTTCCTCTCTGTAATTCCCCACAAGATAGAGAACCTGGAAGAAGGTGAATCAAAGATCATGGTTGTTATCTACATGGAATAACGGAAAGACACAAAGAAAAAATCAGCCGCAAAGGGTGAAGAGTTTTTTTGAATAATTATTGACAATAATGGTCAATGTTTGATATAAGTAAACATTGACCATTGCTAAATATTTACCTACCAGAAAAATCATATAGAACCTACCATTTAGAAATTTTGAAACGGGCGGGGTGTAATGAACCTCGGGTCATTATTGCGCAGGTATCGCCGGGAACAGGGGTTTACCCTGAAAACGGTATCTGAAAAGGCGGGTATTTCCGAAGGTTTCCTGAGCCAGGTGGAGAATAACGTGAGTTCTCCATCGGTGGACACCCTCATGAATATCTGTGCTGCAATTGGCGTGAATGCCGGTGATGTGCTCAAGCAGGCAAGTGAACAGGAGCCCCTCGTACTTATCCGGAAAAAGGACTGGGACGAGGTGGATGTTCCCCATACCGGGTTTGCCACCAGGCGCTTTTATCCTCCTGAAAACAGGTCGGTCATCGATTCTTCGGTGCTGGTTATTGAAGGGGGTCAGAGCATCCCCGTCCGTAAGAATATACGCAACAGCCAGGAGGTGCTGTGCGTGTTGCAGGGGTCGGTTACCCTCACCCTGGGAGAGAACGCCGTGGTGCTGTATGAAGGTGATGCGGTACATTACAGCTCTGACCCCGCAAACCAAAAGATTACCAACGAAAGTAACAGCCGATCGATCGTGCTCTGGGTTGGAACCATCTAGTACATGCAGATGTACTGGTTATTCTATATAAAAAAGGGGACGGGAGTATGATTACTTTCAGTGAACAACAATTAAAGGTCCCGAAGCTGTCAAAACCGGTATACCTGGTGACAGCGGGACAATCACGGTTTGACCGTGCAATTCCCCACATGCGCACGGAAGAATTATGCGTAGAAGCCCTTACCATGGCAGCTGAACTTATCGACATGTCCCCCGCGGAGTTGAAAGAGCATATACATACCTGCTACTATGGCCATTTCGCCGACCATTTCGGGGATCAGCTTCTCGGGGAAGCGGTTATCCATGACCGGCTGGGGCTTGACCCCCTGGGGAATATCGGTATCAAGACCGGCGGTGCTACCGGGGGATCCACTCTCTGGGAGGCCATGAAGTCGGTTGCCTCGGGGTATTCCGACTGTGTTCTCGCCATGGGCTGGGAGCGCATGGACGAGGTGCCCACCGACGAGGGTAACTTCCTCATCTCGTGCGCGGCCGACAAGGACTGGGAATCACCACTGGGGCACATCTATACCGGCTACTATGCCGTCATGGCGCAGCGGTACTGGCAGATCTTCGGGAAGGCGGAGGATTCCTTCAGGAAAACCCTTGCGGAGATATCGGTGAAACATCACGGGTACGCCAGGTTTAACCCGTTTGCCCAGAGCCCAATGGATATTACCGTTGACGACGTGTTGAATTCTCCGGTGGTGGCATATCCCCTGCGGGCGCTGGACTGTTGTCTCATGAGCGTGGGTGCGGCCTGTGCCATCATCTGCGACGAGGAAACCGCCATAAAGCTGACAAAAAACACGAAGCATAAACCATTGCGCATATGGGTGGCGGCTGCTTCGCACACGCTTCGCCCTGCTGACAGGCGTGACATGGAAATACCGTTGCTGCCCAACGAAACAGCCGGGCAGTACAGGGACCTGGGAGAGCGGTTCCCGGGTGGTGACATGTATCCCGGGTTCACCGGATTCCTTGCAGCCCGCATGGCGGCATGGTACGGGTACCGGATGGCGGGTGTCAACGATCCCACGGAGGATCTTGACGTGATAGAGCTGCACGATGCCTTTACCATAAGTGACGTGCAGTCGTACGAGGATGTGGGCCTGCGGCCCTACGGTGAAGGCCGGGATTACGTGGAGTCGGGTGACTGTTATCATACGAATCCGCACACCGGGAAACCGGGTAAACTCCCCTCAAATCTTTCGGGCGGACTTATCGGCTGCATGCACGCGGTTGGTGCCACCGGTATCATGCAGACCTTCGAGATCGCCAGCCATATCTGGGGCAGGTGGGCGGAGATACACGGTGACGAGAAGCTGTGGAAAAAATTTGACCGCCAGAAACCCGGTGACTGGACCGACCTTCAGGTAAAGGGGGCAAAACGGGCCCTTGCCATAAGCCATGCCGGGGTGGGATCTCACGTGACGTCAACCATACTGATGGACCCGGACAGCCTGCTGCAAAAAGAAGGGTAAAGGAGAAATACCATGAGCATGTTTGGACAGGTATATGTAAGCGATAATAAGTATAAGATAAAAGGTGATTTTCATCATCTTACCCCAAATATACCCATCAGGAACTCCGATGATGGGTGGAAACTGATGGGGGTGACCAACCCCCGTGACATGACCTATATCCACACTTACGGGGCAGAGGCGGTGTTCTTCGAGTCCCTGGGGCAGGGGAAACTGGTGGCATCAAGATGTGATAACAAGAAATGCAAGTTCACGGGATCGGTGTACATGCCCTTCAGGATATTTTGCCCCGATTGTCTTGTACAGAACACGGCGGTGGATATTACGGATATTGCCCGGAAGACGTCCCGGGTGCATACCTTTATGGTGTGCGAGCGGTCAGGAGCTTTCAGCCTGCTGGACAAGCCCATCAAGTTTATCAATATTGAATTTGAAGGGGTTGTCACCATACTGATGAGTTATCTTTCGGTGGGGGAACCCGAGATAGGAATGAAGGTGGTACCCATTTTCAAAACGCTTGACCCGACCTATACCATACTCGACCTATCCTGGGTACCTGAAGGTACGGACGAAGCGCAATTACCAGAGGGATTCAGTTTCAAGGAGTAGAGTAGGGTTTGCATTACTGGTCCCGCTGATACCGGTTGTATCAGGAGGGATGTTATGATGAATTTTGATCTATCGGCAGAACAGGTGATGCTGCGCCAGACGGTGCGTGAATTTGCCGAGGCTGAGATCGCACCGCTGGCCATCGACCTGGATGCAAAAGAAGAATTTTCAAGTGAACTGACAAAGAAGATGGCCAACCTTGGGCTTCTCGGTATTTTCGTGGATGAGAAATACGGCGGCTCAGGTATGGATTACCTGTCGTATATTATCGCCATCGAGGAGCTGGCACGGGTGGACGGGTCGCAGGCTGCCACCATCGCGGCGGGGAATTCTCTTGGTATCGGCCCCATATATTATTTCGGCAGCGAGAAGCATAAGGAGGAATGGCTTCCCCGGCTGTGCTCGGGTGAATGCCTGGCCTCCTTCGGACTAACCGAGCCGGAAGCCGGTTCTGACGCAGGGGACAGCCGCACCACCGCAAGGCTGCAGGAGGGCCAGTGGGTCATCAACGGCAGCAAGATATTCATAACCAACTCAACCTGTCCCATGGCGGGAGTCTGCACCGTGCAGGCGGTAACCGGCATGCGTCCGGCCCACAAGCGAAAGGAGATATCATGCATACTGGTACCCCACGGTACCCCCGGGTTTGAGTACAAAAAGATGACGGGGAAAATGATGTGGCGTTCATCGGACACGGGGGAGCTCTACTTCGATGACTGCAGTGTACCTGAAGAGAACCTGCTTGGGCAGCGGGGAGAGGGGTTTCACCAGATGCTGAAAACCCTGGACAACGGCAGGCTGTCAATCGCCGCCATGGGGCTTGGGGGTGCGCAGGGTGCGTATGAAAAGGCCCTGAAGTACGGGAAGGAGCGGGTGCAGTTTGGCAATCCCATTGCCACTTTCCAGGCCATCTCTTTCATGCTGGCGGACATGGCAACGGAGATCGAGGCGGCCCGGTGCCTGCTCTACAAGGCCTGCAAGCTGAAGGACCAGGGAAAGCCATTCTCAAAGGTGGCTGCCATGGCCAAGCTCTACTGCTCCGAGGTGATGGGACGGGTGACCGATAACGCGGTGCAGATCCACGGCGGATACGGCCTCATGCAGGAGTACAACGTTGAGCGCTTCTACCGCGATTACAAGCTCCTCACCATCGGCGAGGGCACTTCCGAGGTACAGCGCATGGTGATCGCACGCTCCATAGGCTGCTTCGAGGTGTAGGGCTGAGTGAAAAGTGAGCAGTGAAGAGTGAACAGTATCCGGATACCTTCAACCTGCTCACTGATTCACATCTCACTTTTCACTGTCATTAAATACTGGTTGGACGTCCAATTAAATGCTTGACATTCGGTTCACTTTACTTATGCTGTCAACAATACCGATATTTTAGTGGAAGATGGTTGACAGGGTGCATCGGTATTGCTTGTAATTACAGTTGACGTTAACTGTAATCAAAATTATATTTATGTTATTAAACATGAAGGAGTGATGGGCATGTCAGATTACAAGGAAGCTACCATTGGGGGCATCTTAAGGGAGACGGTGGAGAAGTTCCCGAAGCACGAGGCGCTGGTGTATCCGGATACGGGACTTCGCCAGGATTACACGGAATTTTACAATTCATGCAGGGATGTTGCAAAAGGGTTCATGGCCCTGGGGGTTGAGAAGGGTGACCACGTGTCGGTGTGGACAACCAACCTTCCTGAATGGGTGTACATGCAGTTCGGGCTGTCCATGATAGGAGCGGTGCTGGTGACGGTGAATACCAACTACAAGTCCCATGAACTGGACTACATCGTCCGCCAGTCGGATTCGACCACGCTGGTTTTGATGGAAGAATACCGTGACAGCAACTTCTACGATATCACGAGAAATGTTGTGCAAAACCTGGATGATACGGAACCGGGGAAGGTCAACTGGGAAAAGCTTCCCGTCCTGAAAAATATTGTGTACATCGGCCAACGGAAAGACACGCCGGGTATGTTCAAGTTCGATGACGTGGTTGCCATGGGTAAGTCCATCACGGACGAAGAGCTTGATGCCAGGGAAAGCGTACTGGATTTTCATGACGTCATCAACATGCAGTATACTTCGGGAACTACCGGTTTCCCCAAGGGGGTAATGCTTACCCATTACAATATCGTAAACAATGCCATCATGGTGGGGGACGTGATGGGTATGACCGACAGCGACAGGCTGCTCATTCACGTCCCGCTCTTTCACTGTTTCGGGTGCGTGATGAGTACGCTGAATTGTGTCACCCACGGTTCTACCATGGTGGTGATGGAATACTTTGAACCACTGAAATCGCTGCAGGCGGTGCAGAACGAGAAGATCACCGCAATAAACGGGGTGCCAACCATGTTTATTGCCATGCTGAGCCACCCCGAGTTTGAGAAGTACGACATGAAATCGCTGCGTACCGGTATCATGGCAGGGGCGCCGTGCCCGGTGGAGACCATGAACCAGGTACGTGCGAAGATGCACTGCAAAGACGTGGTTATCGCCTTCGGCCAGACGGAGTGTTCTCCGGTCATGACCATGACGCGAATGGACGACCCGGTGGAGCTTCGGGTATCCACTGTTGGCAGGCTGCTTCCCGGCGTTGAGGGAACGATCATCGATCCGGAGACGGGCGACCAGATGCCGGTTGGCGAGCAGGGGGAGATCGTTACCAGGAGTGCCTGCGTCATGAAGGGATATTACAAGATGCCGGAGGCAACAGAAAAGAGTATTGATGCTGAAGGATGGCTGCATACCGGTGACCTTGGTACCATAAACCAGCAGGGATATTTCAAGGTGACCGGTCGTATCAAGGATATGATCATACGGGGCGGCGAGAACATATATCCCCGGGAAATTGAAGAATTTTTGCTGACCAACCCGAAGGTGCAGGACGTGCACGTGGTGGGCATCCCTGACGAGAAGTACGGGGAGCAGGTGCTGGCCGCCATTCAGCTTCGTGACGGTGGAAAGGTAACCGACGAAGAGATGGTGGAATTTTGTACTGGAAATATTGCCCGGCATAAGATACCACGGTACTGGGAATTTGTAGATGATTTTCCCATGACCGCAAGCGGCAAGGTACAGAAGTACAAGCTTCGCGATATGTTCGCGGACAAGTACAATGCCAATACTGCCAGCGTATAAAAGAAACTGATTTCAGGAGGTGCCGGCATGGCAGAAGGGGTTCAGCAACAGTATTCCATCGGTGAGATGTCCAGGAAGTGCGAGATGAGCACCCGGACCATCAGGTACTACGAGGAACTGGGGCTTTTGAACTCCGTGAAGCGGATCGAGAACGGCAGGCGGGTGTACACCGAGGAAGACCTGCGGCGGCTGAAGCTCATCAAGCGGCTGAAGATACTGGGGCTTACCCTGTCGGAGATGCACGAGCTTGAATCCATCTGGTCCATTCACAAAACCAACGACGTGGTGCTGCGGCGCCTCCTTGAAATTCTTTCTTCCCACCTGCAGCGGCTGGACGACAGGATCGCCGACCTGAACATTTTACGAAACGAGATCCTGGAGTACCAGGACAGGATCGAGAACAAGCTGGAAGGGGAGTAGGGTTAGGAGGATGGTGACGGGTAACGGGTGACGGGTTTTTTGTCCTGGTGCCTGATGGGTACCGGGCGTCCGCGGTAATCTACCGGGAAACGGTACGTGCGCAGTCTTTTGGGTACCTTCTTCCGGTATTTACTCTCCGGGAAAAAGTGATGCAGCCTGCTGTAATAGTAATCGGCTTCCTCCCGCATGCCATGCATTGCAAACCCACGGGCGATATGCCAGGTGAGCCTGTCTGCTTGGGGGTCGGTGCAGCCAAGTGACAGGGCGCCAAGCAGCATGCGGAGCCCGCGAACCCGTCCACCACTTGAACGGATGAGGCTCTGACCCCTTTGCATCATGGACCGGTATTCGTTTTTTTCAGGGATGACGAAGAAGGTTGAACGGAACACCATGGATGGCTGGCCAAGGGTGTTCTCAAAGGAAAAACGCAGGGTGTGATATCCGGCCGGCAGCTTGCCGCTGTAACGCACTTTGAAATCGGTTGGAGATTCTTGCTTAAAGCTGACCGGAAGCCGGTTAAGGGTTACCCTCAGGGAATTTTTCTTTGTAACGGCGCTGTCATGGCCCGAGAAAAGCCGGAGGGTGAGTTGGGGTTTTCGCTGGTGTATGGCCTTTTCCAGGGGGTGTTCCCTGTCAAAGGGCGCGGATATGAGCACCTCGGCGGAGGGGATGCCCCTGCTGAAAAGTTCGGCAATGGCGGAGAAATAGGCTTCCGCCTCGGTGACCAGGTATTCCCGGTCGGCAAGATGGCGGGCGTGTGCCTGGTGGCTGAAAAAGCCCCCTTCGCCCAGGATGCCGGGGCAGAGGTACTTTGTTTTCCTGAGTACCCGGGTGCCCGCCTCGGGGAATACGGCAAGGTCTGAGAGCACCACCCCCTCGCCGTCCATTATCTTCTCAAACTCGTCACGGAGCAGACACGCAAGCCGGTAGCTCAGGGGGCGCAGTTGCGGGCTGCTCCAGAAAAGGACTGCCGGGTACTGCACCCCGTCCTCCCTGCGTGGAGAACCGTTGTGATGTATGCTTATGAAAAGGTCAGGTTCAAATTCCGCGGCCATGGCGGCACGCCTGTCAAGGGGGACGGGAATATCCCCGGTACGGCTCATGGCCACATTGCATCCTGCCCCGCGAAGCATGTCAGAAAGGGTCAGGGCCACCGAGAGGTTTGCTTCTTCTTCGGTGACGCCGTGGGGGCCGCGGCGAAAACGGTCCTGCCCTGACTCGCCGCCGTGCCCGGGATCGATGAATACGCGTTTTCCCTTCAGCCATGGGTATTCGGCGAGGTCTATTCTTCCGTTGTATCCCTGCGGGGGGTCAGAGCATGCGAAAGGGTCAGAGCATCCGTATAAAAAAGCCGGGATGAGGAGGCAGATGCAGAGATTACGTAACGCTGACAGGTCCACGGGCCCTCCCTTCTATGAACTGGCGAACCACCGGGTCCTCGGTCTGCCGTATCTCGTCGGGGGTGCCGTTGAAGATGACGGAGCCTTCGTATAACATCACCACCCGGTCGGCCACCCTGTATACCGAGTTCATGTCATGGGTAACCACGATGGATGTCATTTTGAATTCTTCACGCATGTGGAGAATGAGGCGGTCCACCGCCCCCGCGGTGATGGGGTCAACCCCGGTGGTGGGCTCATCGTAGAGCATGATCTCGGGGTTGCGGGCGATGGCCCGTGCCAGGCCCACCCGTTTCTGCATGCCGCCGGAAAGCTCCGAGGGGAGCTTTTCCTCCACGCCGCGCAGCCCTACATGGGATAGCATTTCAGGTATCCGGCGGGCGATCTGGTCCTCCTCTATGTTCTGGCGCCGCATGCCGAAGGCGATATTGTCGTATATGTTCATGGAATCGAACAGGGCGGCCCCCTGGAAGAGCACCCCGAACTTTGAGATTATGGTTTCCCTGGTGTTCCTGTGGGCACCGGTCAGCTCAAGGTTGTCAATGAATATGCGGCCCTTGTCGGGAGTCAAAAGGCCTATGAGATGCTTCAGCAGCACCGATTTTCCCGTTCCGCTCTTGCCGATCACCGATACTATCTCTCCGGGCATTACCGACAGGGAAATACCGGTAAACACGGTCTTTGGACCGAATGATTTATGAAGGTCTTCTATGCGCAGTTTTTCGTTCATGTATCCATGTATTCCAATTGTGTATGCCTGATAATATGCCGGGTATGATTTGCTGTCAAACCCAATTACGGGGATCTACAGGCTTCTTTCGATCCAGCCGCCGCCCAGGATGGCCCCGTCCATGTCATAGAATACCGCCGCCTGGCCGGGGGTGATGCCGGTCTGCGGGCTTTCGAAGCGGGCCAGCACGTTCCCGTCTTCTTCGCTTAGCTGTGCCTTTAAAGGTATTTGCGTGTTGCGGGTCTTCACCATGGCGGTAAGCCCGTGAAGGGTCAGAGCCTTCATGTAAGAAATGCCCGATGCCACCAGCCCCGTGCGTTCCAGGGCGTGCCGGGGGCCGGCAACGATGGTGTTATCGTCCGGCCTGATCTCCACCACGTAGAGGGGATGGGGGGCGGCGATACCCAGTCCCCGGCGTTGTCCGATGGTATACCGGTGAATGCCCTTATGGCTGCCGATCACGCTGCCTCCCATGTCCACGATATCTCCGGGGGGAGGGGTGATGCCGGTATGCTGCTCGATGTAGCGTGGATAATCGTTGTCTGCCACGAAGCATATTTCCTGGCTCTCGGGACGTTCTGCCACGTGCAGATGGTGCGCCCTGGCAAGCTGCCGTATCTGCGGCTTGGTGTATTCTCCCAGGGGAAACATGGTAAAGGCAAGTATGTCCTGAGGCAGCATGAAGAGAAAGTATGACTGGTCCTTGCCCGGGTCAGCCCCTTTTGTGACGCAGTAGCGACCTTCGTCGGTTCGCTCTATCCTGGCATAGTGGCCGGTGGCAAGTGCCTGGCAGCCAAGCTCCCCGGCCCGGTTCACCAGCTTTTTGAACTTGATGCGGGCATTGCAGTGTATGCATGGGCTGGGTGTTCTCCCCCGAAGGTACTCCCTGCAGAATGGATCAACGATTTCCTGCCTGAATTCCTCTTCAACATCGATGACATGATGGGGAAAGCCCGTTTCTTCGCACACACGGGCAGCATCAAGTATACTCTGGGGGGAACAGCACAGGTCAGGACGGGGCTCTGACCCCGACGGCTCTTCGGTAATATGGATCCTGGCGGTAAGCCCCACAACCTCGTGCCCCTGTTCCCGCAGCAGGATGGCGGTCAGCGAGGAGTCCACCCCGCCGCTCATGGCTACGGCTATGCGCATGAATTGTTCTCCGTGGTCTGGTATTCAGCTACCAGTATAGCACCATTGGAAGATCGATCATATTTCAATTACTTTTCGGGGTGTACCAGGGTGAACGTGTCCATGATACGGGTGAAAGTTTCACTGAATCGCGAATATTCCTCGCGGGAGGAGGTACCCGCGATCATGTATACCGATTCTCCCTGGGGTATACAGTATACCTCCATGACATTACCGCGGCTGTCGCGGGCCAGTGTCCAGTATACCTTTTTCGCTTCCAGTGAACGCCAGCCGGTTTTTACGGGTTTGTATCTCATGGAATCCAGCCAGCGATGTGATGAATTCTGAAGGGACCCGGCACCGGCTTTTATCCGGCCAATATTCATAACCGTGGATTCGCGGTTATCCTGCACCTGCCTGGTTATTCCTTTTTCCCGGTAATAGTTGTTTACCTCTTTCAATGACCAGCCCGGCGGCAGCTTGAGAGAGAGGGTGCCGTCGGGAACCGGCAGTGTGTGTGTTTCCATCTCCATGGCAGCTGCCGGTGTGGTTGCAACAGTATTTTTTGACAGGGATGCAAGGTAATGCACCGCGTTGCGGTCAATCATTGCAGCGTTTTCACGGGTCATATGCCAGCTGGCGATGGTTACCGGGCTGTTGCCTGTAAGGTCATCCATCTTATTTTTCACCACCGCCTGGTTTGGCCGATGATCAACGGTGACCCCCGATCGCGTGTACCACCTGTCAAGTGTGATGAGGCTGGCATAGGTGTCCCGCATTTTCGAATGGAGGTACTTCATGCTGGCATGTTCCTTTCGGATTTTCTGCGGGCTTGCATTTTTAACGAATGGGAACAGGCTGCCAGACCTGAGTACCTCCTTCAGGGTGGCATCATTGGGCTCTTCTTTCGCCTTTGTTTCCATGGACATGAAAAACTGCCTGTATTGCTCAAGGGCGGTGTCACCGTATGTTAATCGCGCGTACAGGTCCATCTGCGCGCGCAGTTGTGAATGCAGCATGTCAATTTCGTGCTGGGCGATGGCCTTTTGCAGGTTTTCATTCCCTTCTTCCCGTTTTTTCTGTTCTGCATTATACCGGGTAAAGTATTCGCGGCAGTGTCGTATAAACTGCACAGCGTGTTCCTGGATGGTGCTCCGCGCCTGTTGCTTCAGCTCCTTCACCTGGAGAAGGTTTTCACGGTTCAGTGACGTTCGCTCGTAACTTTTAAGACCAAGTGTTGAGCTGTATGCCCTGAACATGTGGCGGGACCGCTTTGCGATGTCCTTCATCCTGTTGTTGACGGCGGGGGTTGTCATGTATGCACAGTTGCTGATCAGTTCCCCCGTGTCTTCGATAAAGTCAAGGTACCTGCCCATCTGCGCAACCCGGTAGCGGTAATTTTCAGTGACCATGTCACCATGCCGGGCACGGGAATCCCCGTATATCCTCAGGTATTCCATGCACCTGCGGGCATATGCACCGGCTGCACGGTACTTGGCGTTTCTCATCTTTTTGGCATCTTCAAAGGCATTCAGGTTTTGAAATACTATCTCATCTTCATTATTACCAGGGGCTTTCTCCCGTAATCTCTTTATTTCCTGACCTTCGCGGTACAGGTTGTTGTCCAGGCGAGTGAATTTCTTTTTGATCTCTTTTTGAAGGGAGGACCGTATGCGGCTGTATTCTTCATCTGCCTCGTCCCCTTCAAGCGTGGGAAGCTTTTTTTTGCGTATACTGTCAAGTGACTGCAGTGCCGGCCCGGTGTCAAAACGCTGGGGAATTGAAATAACGTGAACCCGGCTTTCATCTTCGGGCTCATCCAGTATGTCCGAGTAGTTCTTGAATTTACGGCTGTCCCTGTACTTCCGCGTGAACCGTGGAAATATTTCTTTTTCAAAGGCCTGCGGGTTAATGTAGTACCGTGAGGCCCGGTAAGGTGAAATGTCAAGTCCCGCTTTTGCGGCCAGGTCAACGATCCTTTTGTAATGTCCCAGGCGTATTGACGTGAGGCTGGATATTTCCTTCCATCTCCACGAATGTTCAAGATGGGACTGATCCGGCCTGAATATTCCCGGGTAGTCAACTGCTGTAATGTGTTGTAGCGCCTTTTCAAGAATGGTATGCCCCAGTGCCGAGGGGGTCTTTTTTGCCGGCATTTCCAGGTCTGATGTTACTGACTGGAGAACCCCGTCACAGGCTGTGGAGATGAAGTTCTGGCTGTTTTTCATTACCGGTATGGTGATCACCTCAAGCGCGATTATCCTCTGGTCATAGGTGTCGCAGAGTTCATTCACAAGGTACTTTCGAAGGGTGATGTCTTTCTCGCCCATGGCAGACTTTATGAGCTCATCCATTGCCTTGTTGACCAGCTCTTCTGCCATGTCTATCCTGCTGTTGTCGTTAAGAGCGGTCAAAATATGGTCCATGTACCACGCGGCAGCCACCGGGGTTACCAGCCGGTTAACCTGTTCTTTTACTTCTTTTTTGGTATATTCTTTTACAGGTTCATTCAGGGTGCTGTCCCCGTTTATCCTGCGGGTAAGTATTTTAAACGCCTTACGTGACTGTTCCAGTTCACCACTGATCAATTCGGGTATCCTGCTGTCCAGGTCTTCCCTGGCAATGACCGACTGGTATTCTTTCTGCAGTTCATTGATGCGTACCGTCCACCACTGGTGCCGCTTCTGTATAAAACCGGATACAGGGTCCAGCAGGAATATTATGCACAATATTGTTACAAGGGCTCGAAATTTCATACGTGTCTCCACCTTTAATGTAGAAAAAGGGTGTTCAGTTATAGTATCGTAAAGGTGAAAGGGGTGAATGAGTGGATTTTTACTGGCTATCCAGTATTTCCCTGACCTTTGAAGTGAGCATCTTCACGGTAACCGGTTTCTGAATAAAATTGACAGCGTCCTCGGACACGCCGTAGTCGGCAATGACATTATAGGTGTATCCGGACATGTACAATACCCTTATATCCTTTATAAAGGAAGATATTGCGTTATGTACCTCGATGCCGTTCTTTCCGGGCATGATAACATCGGTAAGCAGAAGATCGAGCTTATCCCCGTGTTCACGGGCTATCTCTATGGCGGTATCGCCGTTATGGGCATCCAGTACAGTATACCCGTTATTTTCAAGGATCTTCACGATGAGCTTTCTCACGGTGTCCTCGTCCTCCACTACCAGTATGATCTCTTTTGTGTCAGTCTGCAGGGGTAGTTCTTCGAGAGTTTCTTCTGCGGGGAGCGGTGACTTGCTGATGGGAAGATACACGTAGAAGGTGGTACCTTTTCCGGGTATACTCTTTACCGTTATGCTGCCGTTTTGCTGCGTGACGATACCGTACACGGTAGAAAGACCAAGTCCCGTTCCGATCTTCTTCGTGGTATAAAAGGGCTCAAATATATACTTTAACGTATCATTGTCCATGCCCTTCCCGGTATCCGATACCTGTATGAGGGCATACTCACCTGTTTCAAGTTCGCGGGGCATATGGGGGTTGTCATGATCAACCAGCACCCGTGACGTGGTGATGCCCAGTGTTCCCCCTTCGGGCATGGCGTCCTGTGCGTTAATGGCCAGGTTCACAATTATCTGTCCCACCTTGGCCATGTCAGACCGTATCGGCAGCGGCTCATCCGGGGTGATGATCTCCAGTTCTATGTTCTCCCTGATGGTTCGGCGCAGTATCTTTTCATAGCCTGTTATGATCCCCGAGAGATCAAACGAGCGCAGTTCAAGCACCTGTTTTCTTCCAAATGCCAGGAGCTGCTGGGTAAGTTCCCTGGCTCTGAGGGCTGCTTCCTGTATCTGGTGAAGATCGTTATGATATGGCGAGCCGTCACCTGTCTTACTCTGCAAAAGCTCGGCATAACCGAGTATGGGTGTAAGCATGTTGTTCAGGTCATGGGCCACCCCGCCGGCCAGCCTGCCCAGTGAATCCATCTTCTGTGCCTGGAAAAGCTGTTCTTCAAGCTGTTTCCTTTCGGATATGTCCGACAGGGTGCCAATGATCCTTGCGGGGGTACCGTCCCCGTTCCGCGTGACAACCTTGCCGCGATCAAGTATCCAGCAGTATGAACCGTCCCGGCATTGCATCCGGTGTTCAGAATGGTAATAGGGTGAATCCCCATCAAGATGCTCCTGCAGTATCCTGGTCACCTCTTCCCTGTCATCGGGATGGATCTTTTGGCGCCATTGGGCTATCCTGAAAGGAACATCTTCCCCGGAATACCCCAGTATTTCTTTCCACTGACATGAGAAGAAAAGTGTATCGTTTACCAGGTCCCAGTCCCAGACCCCGTCCTGGCTGCCCTCCAGGGCGAATTTCCATCGTTCCTCGCTCTGGCGAAGGGCTTCTTCTGCCTTCAGTCTTTCTTCTTCATCAAATATTGAATCAAGTGCAAATGATATGCTGGAAGCAACTTCCTTTATAAGGTTCACTTCCTCCCGGTCAAAAAACCCGCTGCGTGAAGAGTAAATATTCAGTGCACCGGTCATTTCATTTCTACTCTTGATTGGTGCTACCGCCACGGACTTGAAGCCATGATGAATGGCTGCATCCTTCCATTCCAGCTGAGTTTCCATGGTTTCTATATCATTGATGACAATACAATCACCACCGCGCAGTGTTTTACTTGCTTCAGTTCCTTCTTTCCCGTTAGTGGCGTAAATAGTGAACTGCTTAAGGAAATCAGGGGCATTACCGCTTGACGCCATGGGGACTACTTCCCCCGCACCCGGGTCGGTAATGCCGATCCAGGCGAACTGGAACATTCCGTATTCAACGATATCATCGCAGACCTTCTGCAGCAGCTCTTTTCTGTCCCTGGTCTTGACGATCTGCTGGTTTACGTGGCTGAGCACGTTGTACAGCCTGCTTATGGTCCGTGTTTTCTCTTCGGCCTTTTTTCGCGGGGTTATATCCCTGAGTATACCAAGGCCCCCCTCGGGTAATCCTTCCGCGTTCCACAGGAAGGTGACCTTTATTTCACCCCAGAATACAGACCCGTCCTTCCTCACGTATTCAAATTCCATTAAAGGGATATCCTCGTGGATTCCCTGCATGGCTTTCTGGTACTCGGCACTGAAAGTCTCAATTGCCCACTGGAAAGAGGCCGGTGTCATGCAACTTTGCATGGGTATTTTTTTCATTTCTTCAGGAGAGTAGCCCAGCAATGTAGTGGCAGAAGGGCTTACGTAGCGCAGGGACAGGTCATTGTTTTGAATAAAAATTACGTCTGTGGCGTTTTCTGCAACAAAGCGGTACTGCCGTTCACTCTGACGCAGTGCCTCTTCTATGATCCTGCGGTCGGTAATATCGATGTGTATGCCGATCATCCGGTGAGGTCTTCCATCCCGGTCATAATCGAAGAATTTCCCCTTGCTGTGTATCCATCTCCAGTCGCCGGATTTGCTTTTCAGCCTGAACTCGATATCGTATGAACAGATCTCATCCAGGCACCTGTTAACGGTGTCCAGTACCTGGTCCCTGTCTTCCGGGTGAAGCAATGATCTCCATGCGTCGAAATTCATGGGAAACTCATTCGGTTCATACCCCAGCATGGTGTAATACCGGGGGCTGTAATACCCTTCATTGGTGTCCAGGTTCCAGTCCCAGAAGCCGTGATCGGAGGCTTCAAGCACCCTTTCCATCTGCTTCTCGCTGTCATGCAGTTTCTTTTCAAGTGAATGGCGCTGCAGGGTGGTCTCTACCGCTATGAGGAGTTCCGTGTGGTTAACGGGCTTGAGTACATAGGCGTAGGGATGGGTTGCCACTGCCGAGTGGAAGGTCTTGTCATCGGCATAGGCTGTCAGGTAGATGACGGGAATGTCGAACATTTCCTGTACCTGCCTGGCGGTCTCGATACCGGATAGTGAGCCGGCAAGCATGATATCCATGATCACCAGGCGGGGCTGGATCTCTGGAATAATGGCCAGCGCGTCCTCACCGCTTTTCACCATGCGGGGTACATGGTATCCCGCATCTTCCAGCGATGACTGGATGTCCCTGGCGATAATGAGTTCATCCTCCACCAGGAGAATCGTGTGGTTTTCCATAATAGTATACACCAATCCTGATCTGTAGGTGAGCCACCTGTTAAAGGATAGTATATTGGAGGTAAAAGTCAATAAGACTTTTACAGGTCTATAACCTTGCCGGGATTGATAATCCCGTTGGGATCAAAGGCCAGCTTGATGCGTTTGAGCAGCT
>CAYFSO010000046.1:0-22113 GCA_964345775.1 uncultured Leptospiraceae bacterium
GTGTAACTCATCCGTGATACTGGGATAAAGCCCTCCAGGCCCGGCTCTATCTCAACAAATGCGCCATTGCGTATGCAATTAGTTACCGTACCCGTGACCATATCACCCTCGCTGTAGTTGCCTATCTTTTCCCAGGGACGGGGTTGCAGCTGCTTTATGCTGAGGGTTATTTTCTGCTCATCCCAGTCAAGATCGATTACCTTGCCGGTTATTTCCTGTTCAACTTCGAAACTGTACGGGTTCGCGCTTCTGCTCCAGGATAGTTCTGAACGGGGTACCAGGGCGTCTATGCCACCCAGGTCGACAAAAACACCAAAGTCGGTAAGGCTGCTGACCTTGCCCGTTACACTGTCTTCAATAAATAATGTCTCGCGTAATTCTTCTATCCGCTCCTTTCGAGATTCATCGAGAAGGGCCCGCCTCGATAAAACGATATTGTTGCCCCTTTCCTCAAATCGGATAATCTTGAAATCAAGTGATCTGTGAACCATGGATTCGGGGTTGTCAGGCACTTTCATGTCTACCTGTGAAAGAGGGCAAAAACAGCGTTTGCCGCCCACAGAAACAGTGTAGCCGCTTTTTACGGTGTTAGTTATGGTGCCCCTGACCGGTATACCGTTCCTGTATGCCATTTCCAGCAGTTCTTTACTTACACTCCCCATACCTATTGCGGAAGTAAGAACCACCTCTCCCCGGTTGGTGGACACAATGTAGGCGTGGATCTTGTCCCCCCTGGAAATGCGAATATCATCGTTCTCGTCAAGAAATTCTGCAATGTCAATAACGGCTTCACTCTTTCCGGATATATCTACAAAGACCTGGTCGCCGGTTACCTGGACAATGGTACCATCAACTTTTTCTCCTGTTTCAAAGTTGTCCCTTCTGGAGAGAGAGTCTTCCAGCATTTTTTCAAAGTCTTCGTTGTCATCGAATGCCCTGGTGTCGTCAAATTCAGTCATGTATGAACCTCTGGTAGTATTTTGAATGGGTTTAGGGTGGAGAAACATGTTATCTCCTAAATTTGGTATAAAATGCCATGTATATGTCAAATAAATATTTTTATTCTTAAAAAAATATTAATAGGACCACACTACGTGATATTAAGTGATAAAAGTATTGACATAAATAAGAAGAACTCCCATACTATGAGTGACATGCTGAGCATAGTATTCTTCAAGTAATGCAATAAATAGATCATTTTAATGTATTCTGAAAATTTTACGAGGTATAAAATGAAGAAAATTACTGTATATGTCTGTATACTTCTGATGGCAGTCTCCGTTTCATGGGCGCAGGAAGAAGAAAAAGCGCCGGCAAAGGAAAAAGCTGCAAAAGAGTCTTCTCAAGATCAGTCAAAGAGTACTTCTGATTACATCAAGGATCTTTCAAGCAAGGACATGAAGACTGCGGTAAAGGCAGCTGAATGGCTTGGAAAGAATGAAGAAGCAACAGCGGTGGAACCCCTTTCGAATACGCTGAAAAGTGATAACAGGGAAAAAGTCAGGCTGTATGCAGCTATTTCGCTGGGGCTTATTGGCGACGAGAAAGGGGTAGATGCGCTGAACAATGCCCTTTTGAATGACAGCAGCCCGGATGTGCGGTATTCAGCTCTTCTTTCAGTTGTGCGAATTGGGTCAAAGGAATCTATTGATACTCTCAAGAAGGCCAAAGAAAAAGAAGGAGATCCATATATTAAGGATTTTCTGACAAAAATGGAAGAGAAGCTAAAAGGCGAGTAATTCTTACCGGTATACTACATACCATCAATGCAAATGCATGTTGCCGGGACGGCGGCATGCATTTTTGTTTTGTCTATTCTATTCAAAAGGAGCGTTATCCAGGTGACCAGGGATAATTCAATAAAATACTTGGTGTTTGATATCGAATCAGTGCCAGACGCTGATCTAATAAGAAAAGTGAAGTATCCCGATCTTGGGCTTGATGACAGGGATGCCATAGTGCGTTTCCAGGAAGAAATATTGACCAATTCAAATGGATCAAGTTATTTTATACCGGTAACATTCCAGATACCCGTTTCATTGTGTATGGCCCTTGTGAGAAATGATTACAGCATAGCCGATATCATTTCACTGGACGAACCCGAATTCAGAACTGAAGAGATGACCCGTCAATTCTGGAACCTGGTGGAAAAGAAATATAATGATGCGTCCATGGTCACTTTTAACGGAAGGGGGTTTGATGTTCCGTTGATGGAGCTTATGGCCTTTCGATACGGGTATACGGCAAGCAGGCATTTCAAAGATAAATTTGCAGGACGTTTTCGTTTCGGCACAAAGCATATTGATGTACATGACTGGCTTTCCAATTACAACGCGGTTCGGATGCAGGGGGGGTTGAACCTTCTTGCGAAAATGCTGGGTAAGCCGGGCAAAATGGGGACCAGTGGAGATGATGTGCATGATCTTTATGTAGAACGGGATTTTAAAAGGATCAACCAGTACTGTATCCATGACGTTCTTGACACCTATTTCGTGTTTTTGCGCACAAGGGTTTTGCTGGGTGAAGTACCCTTCGAGCAGGAACAGTCAATAATAACTGCCGCCAGAAACTGGATGGAAGAAACCGTTGATTCGCAACCGGCCTTTATTGAATATCTTGAAAACTGGAGCGAATAATAAACAGCTGTCGATGTTGCAATGCTGCAACATTTATTGTTAATATTCAACACTTATGCACAAACATTCAGAAGTCATCGTTTGTGTCTTGCAATCCCTGAAAAAATCAGAAGGTATGGATCATCTTTAAAATAATTATGGCATGATATGTGCTATTAATGATTACAGGTGGAGACCTGTGATGAAATTGAATTTATTGCACATATTCATTGTTTTCTGGGTATCTGCGTTAATGTGGGTCCTGATCGAGTATTTTTATTACCGCTTTCATAGAAAAAATAATTCACAGGCCAATTACGAAAGAACCAGGGACAAGTAAGGTTGAAATTATTATAGAACCTTAATAACTACAGGTGCCGGCGTATAATATGCCGGCATTTTTGTTCTTTCCAGAAGTCGCGTTTTCATATATATATACTCTTATTACATCATGTTTCGGGGGACTCTAAATGACCAGGTTGCGAATCATTATTTTGTGTAACGTAGTTGCTGTATCCATGATGATGGGTTACGCATACTCACAGGATACTATTGATCATATTGCTGCCAATATTGAGGAGTACAGGGGTAGAACCGTGCAAATGGAGTTAAAACTCAAATATCATGACCCCATCTTTAATGTGCTGACTTTTTATGACTCAAATAATACTGATATCAGCTTCGATATCAAGGAATTGCAGGATGACCCGGTATTTAAGAAGCAGATGCTCAACCTGTACCGGGGGCGGTCATATACAGTTACATTCGAAGTTCAGAAAAAAGGAAACCTGGGTTACGTAATGGGTAAACTGGTTGAAATGGAGCCATCGTTTTTGAAGAAGATACCTGAATGAGAAACGGAAGTAAAATAAAAGGCAGAATAGCTGGGCGGCTATTCTGCCTTCCCCGTAATAGGTTAAGCTTATGCGCAGTGCCTGGAGCACACCTTAGTATTAATCGGGAGGGATTTACTATAGTGCTCCGTGCATTAATACTATCGGTGTAAAAGGTGAGAACTTTAATCTAATAATGTATTTTTTTAATTTTTTTGTTTCATGAAAATATTTTTTTTGATTTGACTTTTCATAGTTTTATGTTATATTTCTAAAATACACGGACAAAAAATTCACCCATGTAATTATTAAAAATTATATAAAGAGAGGTTTTTATGAAAAGAACAGCTGTAATAGCAATAATGGCAATGGTGGCGTTCACTATTGCATGCGGCTCATCTCAGCAGGTTGAGAAAGACTATGCAGATCCTAATGCAGCACTGGTCTCTGCCCAGAATCAGCAGCTGGAAAAATATCCAGTGAAGGGCTTTGCCTACAAGAGTTCCAAGATGCCGGAACAGAAATGGGATAAATGGGCAGATGTAGCAGCACCTGTTGTTCAGGAAATCATTGATAAGCTGCCAGAAGGATACGTGTTGCAGGTAACCGGTCATGCTGATGCACGGGGACCGGAACAGCCAACAGGCAACAAGCCCGGTAATATCAAGATATCCAGTGACAGGGCAGAAACTGTATATAATGCACTGCAGAAAAAGGGTATTACTTCTGACAAGATGACCTACAAGGGCGTTGGCTCATCCGAACCTATTCCAGGTTCAAACCCCAGGGCCGCGGAGAACAGGCGTGTAACCTTCAAGGTTGTTCCTGAGTAAGGCTGAGCCATCGATACATGTACAGCGAGACTGATAACAGGAGCCGGCTTACCGGCTCCTGTTATTTATGTGCAAGATAGTCACTAATGATAACTGCCGATGAGTGAGGAAAAGACAGGTATTATTATCAAGGTGATGGGCCTGTATTATACTGTTCGATCAGGGGATGACACATATAATTGTACCCTGCGAGGAAGGATACGCCAGTCAGAAGAGAACAGGAACATTACAAACCCTGCTGCAGTTGGAGATAGTGTTACGTATACTCTCCAGGACGACGGGACCGGTGTGATCGAGTCCATACATGAAAGAAAGAACATGTTTTCCCGTAAAGAAAAAGGCAGGAACAGGAAAGAGGACATAATTGCCGCCAACTGTGACATCGTAGTGGTGATGCAATCCTTCAGGCAGCCACGGCTGAAGCTTCGTTTCATAGACAGGGTTTCGGTAAGGGGTAAGATGCAGGGAATACCGGTGGTAACCTGTGTAAACAAACTCGATCTTGCGTCAGGGCAAGAAAAAAATGAAATAATTGAATATTATAGAAATTCAGAAAATGATATTATTTTCACAAGTGTAAAACAGGAAAAGGGACTTGACGATTTGTATACATACCTGGAAGGGAAAACATCCATCCTCGTGGGGTTTTCAGGTGTTGGCAAAAGCAGTATATTGAATGACATATTCCCCGGCCTTGATCTGAGGGTAAAAGAAGTTTCGGATCGTACAGGCAAGGGACGGCACACAACCACCAATGTGCAGATGATAACAGCTGATAAGGATACTGCTATTATCGATACTCCCGGCATGAGAGAATTCGGCCTTATGGATATAGAACCGAATGAACTTGGAGATTATTTCTACGAGTATTCAAAGTATTCCGGAAAATGCAGTTTCAGTCCATGTACACATGATCATGAACCGGGTTGCCGGGTAAAAGAAATGGTTGAAGAAGGTCTCATATCAGGTGAAAGGCATATATCCTACTTGAACATACTGCATTCATTGCAGCAATATTACGAAAACATGTACACATGATGATACAGTTAAACTCGTTAACAGTTAGTTTTGAAGATAACACGGTTTTGCGGGACGTCACCTTAGAAGTCCCACGTGGTCAAATAATGGCAGTGATGGGTAAAAACGGTTCGGGTAAATCAGTTTTACTGAAGACAATTGCCGGCCTGGTTCAGGGGTATGAGGGTACAGTTTTGCTTCACGGGGAATCCCTGTCATCGTTACTTGAAAATACTAAAGGGAAAACAGGCATAACAGACCTTGCCTACGTCTTCCAGAAGGGGGGGCTGTTTGATTCAATGAGCGTATATGATAATGTAGCATTTGGATTGCGAAGAAAAGGGGAAGATGAATCCTCTATAATGAAACTGGTTACAGATTCTCTTACCGGTGTTGGCCTTTCGGGAAGCGAGGGGAAGCTTCCCTCTGAGCTCAGCGGGGGTATGCAGAAAAGGGTGGGTCTTGCCAGGGCCATATGCCTGTCTCCTGCCATAATTTTATATGATGATCCAACAGCGGGGCTTGACCCAATACTGTCCGACGCAATTGCTGACCTGATACTGGAGATAAAGAACAGGCAGAATGCTACCTCCATTGTGGCAACACATGACCTGAAGGTTGCGGAAAAGATCGCGGATTCAATAGCAATGATATATGATCATGAAATTGTTTTTCATAAAGAATGCACGGATTTCTTTTCCGCAGAAGACCCTTATGCCAGGCAATTCATAAATGGAGAGATCGAAGGTCCCATCGATATATATTAACCGCATTCTACTTGACAAAATCTCAAATTGTACATAGTTTGATCTGTTTCGAAAAAATATTCTTTTCATTTTAAAAATACCCGGGAAACAGTTATGAATACTGAAAAAACCAAGAAATTAGAGCTTGACTGGAAAAACCTTCCGTTTGGATATATCAAGACGGATTACAATATACGTTACTATTACAAGGATGGCAAATGGTCTGAGGGTGAGATGGTGGAGCATGATACCATCGACCTGCACATGGCTGCACCGGCCCTGCACTATGGACAACAGGCTTTTGAAGGGATGAAAGTTTTTGAGGCCGCTGACGGAAGGATTGTGGCGTTCAGGCCCGAAGAGAATGCCAGGCGGCTCATTATGAGTTGTGAACGTATTTTCATACCTCCCGTTCCAGAATCTTTGTTTCTTGATGCGATAGACAGGGTAGTGGCTGCAAATGCCAGGTTTGTACCACCGTTTGGAACAGGGGCTTCCCTCTATGTTCGGCCGGTGATAATCGGCGCAGGTCCCAAGGTGGGCCTTGGCCCGGCCGACGAATATGTGTTTATAGTTTTCGTAACCCCTGTAGGTCCATATTACAAGGGTGGCTTTAAGCCGGTTAAAGCTCTTGTGGTGGAGAAATTTGACAGGGCCGCGCCGAATGGAGTAGGTGACTGCAAGGTTGGCGGTAACTATGCGGCCGGCCTGAGAGGCGGGGAATACGGGAAAGAGCAGGGTTACCCCATCGTGTTATACCTTGATCCGAAAGAGAAGAAATACATAGACGAATTCAGTACGTCAAATTTTATTGGCATAAAGGGGGACACGTACCTGTGTCCCGAATCAAACACCATTCTTCCCAGTATTACCAATAAAAGCCTTGCTGCCATATCAGAGTCAATGGGGATGAAAAAAGAAAAACGGCCTATAACCATTGATGAAGTAGAAGGATTTGACGAAGTAGGGGCCGTTGGAACAGCGGCGGTCATTACCCCGGTAAGCCTCATTCGTTACAGGGACAGGGAGTTTGTGTTCTGCGAAGATGATAAACCGGGGCCGGTTATATCTGAACTGTACAGCAGGCTTACCAGGATCCAGACCGGTGAGATCGAAGACCAGTTCGGCTGGTTAAGGGAAATAGGCTCTTAAGACAGTGTCTTAATAAAACTATTTTCATGCTGGATTCATGCTGGATTAAAACAAAGGGATCAACCTGGTCGGGTGACCCCTTTTTTTTATCTTTGTTTGATTTTACCCGTGATCGTGCTATAGTCAAATGTAGTAATAAAAAAGGCTTCTTAAATCGGCAATAATCCCCCAAATCTTTACGGAGGTTGTAGTATGATAAAATGTTCAGACCTGGGTCTTGTTAATTCACGTGAAATATTTAAAAAGGCTGTAAGTGGAGGATACGCCATACCTGCTTATAATTTTAATAACATGGAGCAGTTGCAGGCGATCATCATGGCCTGCGCGGAAAGCCGATCACCGGTAATATTGCAGGTATCAAAAGGAGCCAGGAAATATGCAAATGAAACCCTGCTCCGTTACATGGCAATGGGCGCGGTTGAAATGGCACATGAAAAGGGAGCAGATATTCCCATAGTGCTTCACCTGGATCATGGGGATTCATTTGATATCTGCAAAGAGTGTATTGAAAATGGATTTTCTTCGGTAATGATCGATGGATCTCATCACTCCTACGAGGAAAATATTGAATTAACGAAGAAGGTTGTGGAATATGCCCATAAATACGATGTGACCGTGGAGGGTGAACTTGGAGTGCTGGCCGGCATAGAAGATGATGTATCATCTGAAAAGTCTCATTATACCAAGCCCGAAGAAGTAGAAGATTTTGTAAAGAAGACAGGAGTTGATTCCCTGGCCATATCGATAGGAACGTCTCATGGTGCGTACAAGTTTAAGCCCGAAGACGGGGTTCCTGAACTCAGGTTTGACATACTTGAAGAAGTTGAACAGAGGGTACCGGGGTTCCCTATCGTGCTGCATGGTGCTTCGTCGGTTGTACCTGAATATGTTGATGCGATAAACAAGTACGGTGGTGAGATCAAGGATGCGCTGGGTGTTCCCGAGGAGCAGTTGAGAAAGGCCGCCAGATCTGCTGTCTGTAAGATAAACATCGATTCTGATGGACGGCTTGCCATGACCGCCAAGATCAGGGAAAGTCTTCACAATGATCCATCTAATTTTGATCCAAGAAAGTATCTTGGTCCCGCAAGGGAAGAGCTTATCCAGATGATAACGCACAAAAATGATAACGTACTTGGTAGTTCCGGAAGAGCATAATGTTGAGCAAAAACCAGTATAACCTGATCGTAGATCTTCTCAAAAACGCAGGTAATGCTGCCGGAAACGACGAGTTTTTGAGATCCGCCATTGATGTACTGTACCAGTCCCTCTCGCCAATTTCGGTAAGCATTTATAATCTCATACAGGAAGAGAAACTGGTATTGCTGGGGGAGCGCGGGGAGAATTTTGACGAGCTGGTTCTGCAGATCTACAATTTCTCATTGATGGCGCGGAAGTCCATCAAGAAAAAAAATGTCATGTTTCTCCCTACCTCCAAGTCCTTCCAGAATGAAGATATTGATATATCAGTTATTCTTATCCCCCTGACACATTCTGATGAAACTATAGGTATGGCCTGCCTTGTTTTCCCCCTCAAGGACAGGGAGTTTCACGAAAAGAACAGGAATTTTTATACTATTATCAGCCGGATGCTGGGAGTCATTGGTTCTTTGAAAAAACAGGTGTCATACGTGGATATGATGGACCCGGGAATTGCAGAGGCTGAATTTTCTGACAGGATCTCGAGCCTTCAGGTATTATCAGCCGGCGTAGCCCACGAGTTCAACAATATTTTGGCAGTTGTAAAAGGGTATGCCGAACTGATCATGATGAACGATTCAGTTGATGCAACAGTGAAAGACGCTATAAAGGTTGTTGACAGGCAGACTGAGCGGGGATCGCGCTTGATAGAGAAACTCGGGGTGTTCTTAAAGGGCAGGGACGTGTCGTTTACGTATTCACCACTTAATGATATAGTGAAAGAGGTGCTTGACATTCAGCAGCACACAATGGAGAACGAATCCATTCATGTGAAAACCAGCCTTGGAAAAATCCCTGACGTTCTTGTTGACCAGAAACAGGTGAAAGAAGCAGTCATAAACCTGCTTTCCAGTTCACGTCAATCAATACGTGCCGGGAATGAAGGCGGGAATATAACAATAGAGACATCATTCACAATGGACTCTGTTGTGTTGACCATTATTGATGACGGACTTCCCCTCGAGCAAAAACAGATCGAGATGGCCAGGAATCTTGAGAATAAGACCGGGAAGGAACCCGATGTGGTTGATATAAAGAATTCGGGTTCAGGTGCCGGGCTTGGACTTGCTATCGCGTACGGTATTATCGAAAGTCATGGTGGAGAGTTACAGGTAAAGCGAAGAGGCGATGAAGGGAACGAGGTAAAGGTATTTTTTAAAAAATTCAGTTCAGGTGAAGGATCTGTTTATCCCGGGAAAGAGCAGGAGATGCTGTATCTTGGTGACGCGAGAATTTTGATCGTTGACGATGAAGAGCCTATACGTGAATTCCTTTCTTCCGCGTTTGAAAGAATGGGCTACCAGGTGATCTCTGTGGCCGATGGGCAGGAAGCGGTGGAGATATGTACTTTTGAGGATATTGATATAATATTCCTTGATTATCTCATGCCGGGGTTCAGGGGCGACAAGGTTTTTAAAACCATAAAAGAAGTAAGTCCGCAAACCGATGTTGTGTTTATCACGGGCGTTGAGTCCATCCCGCATATCGAAGAACTGCTTTCAGATGGCCTGGTTGGTATCTTGAAAAAGCCTTTTAAAATTGAGAAGATCATACAGGTAACCAACGAGTTGATATATAAAAGAATAAATCATCCCGATATAAGCAAATAAAAATCCCATGGAACCCGGGGTCATGGGATTTTTATTGTTTTGCATGTCGGTCTTGTTACATGGCGGTTTATGTCCGTTATTCTGACTTTACCACCCTCTCAGCCTGCATTGCAAGGTATTTTACAAGGGTCTGCTCATCAATATATGCCTTGTTCACAAGTATGATACCTATGAGGCCTCCCTCGTTTTTCTGGATGTTCAAAGCCTCGTCAAGCTGTCCCTGGGTAATAACACCGTCTTCAACAAGTAATTCACCAAGTAATGGTTTAGCCATATTCCTCCCCCTTAGCCTCAGGTAATAATACTTTTAATATACCATTGTCTTTACTTTTTATAAAGGTATTACATCATGTTCTTCGCGTCAAGCCATAGACGTAAAGAACATGATGTTTTTTCCTGTTACAGCAGGCGGTTAACAGCCTTGTGCCATATGTCAATCTCATGGGCCTGTACATCGGGCTGCATCTTCCTGTCGTACCTTTTTGCTATCTTGTTAAGTTTTGCTATTTCGTCAACATTGTTGAAAACCTTTGATGTGATGCCGGTAAGGTATGCTGCCCCCAGAACCGTTGATTCTGTCATTTCCGGGAGAAGTACCGGTATGCCCAGCAGGTCTGCCTGGTACTGCATCAGGTAGCTGTCCCTGGTTGCACCGCCGTCCACGCGAAGTTCATGTATCACTTTTCCCGAATCCTGTTCCATGGCCTTGATCACATCATATGTCTGCAGGGCTATTGATTTATTCGCAGCCCTGACGATCTGGTCCCAGGATGTATCACGGGTGAGGCCGAATATGGCGCCGCGTGCGTCCATTTTCCAGTGCGGGGCGCCAAGTCCAACGAAAGCGGGAACAACTACCACGTCGTCTTCCTTTTCCCTGTCCACTGCAAGTGACACCGTTTCAGCGTCCGAGCTTTCTTTTATCAGTTTCATGTAGTCTCTCAGCCACTGTACTACCGCACCGGCAATAAATATTGACCCTTCAAGCGCGTACACGGGCTGGCCAACGGGATCATTGACTATGGTGGTGAGAAGGCCGTGTTCGGATATCAGGGGATCGTTGCCCAGGTTGAGTAAAACAAAGCACCCGGTACCATATGAATTTTTTGATGTCCCCTCAAATACGCAGTTCTGCCCAACCATGGCTGCCTGCTGGTCTCCGGCGATACCGCCGATGGTTATGCCGTCGGGAAGCCCGGGAACGCCGCTGGTTTCACCAAAGAAAGATGACGAATCACGAACTTCAGGAAGAATGTTACTGGGTATATCGAGAATATCCAAAAGTTCCCGGTCCCAGCGCTTATCGAAAATATTATAGATCAGTGTTCTGGAAGCGTTGGTGTAATCTGTTTTATGTGATTTTCCGCCGGTCAGCTTCCACAATATCCATGAATCTATTGTTCCAAAAAGCAGCTTGCCTGCCTTTGCCTGGTCCCGGGATCCGTCCACGTTGTCAAACAGCCACTTGATCTTTGTGCCTGAAAAATACGCGTCTATTGGGAGACCGGTTTTCTTCTTGAAAAGATCTTCATGCCCTTTTTCCTTGAGATCATTACAAATTGGAGCAGTTCTTCGGCATTGCCACACAATGGCATTGTGTATGGGTTTACCGGTTTCCTTGTTCCAGATCATGGCAGTTTCACGCTGGTTGGTGATGCCTATGGATATGACATCAGATGTATCCAGGTTTCCCTTTTTTATTGAATCGTCAATAAGGGATACAACCGAATCCCATATTTCGAGGGCATCATGTTCTACCCATCCCGGCTTGGGGAAATGCTGGGTAAATTCCGCGTAGCTGCTTGAGATGGGTGTTGCTGATTCATCGAAACAGAACACGCGGTTTCCAGTTGTGCCAAGGTCAATTGAAAGTATGAATTTTTTTCCCATAAGACTACCTCTAATACTGTTTTATTTAATAATTAAAGCCATGAAAAGCTGTTTCATGGTATTTTTATGAACTGAACAGGGAATTCTCAGTATACTGATCAAGGTCAACGTATGCAACAAATAAAATTGTAAAATGTCAATAAAAATTAAAACTAACCGGTCAGATTGTCCCTGTATTGTAATATGAAGGCATGTAATGATGGAAAAACGTTGACACGCTGTTCATCTATTCATATGAATGCATAGTCGTATACTGGTAACTTGCATGGATAATAATACACTAATACATAAGATATTCTCGGGTGAACCGGTATTTGTGGCTGAAATAGGCCTGAACCATAACGGTAACCCTGAACAAGCGCTATTGCACGTGGAAGCCGCGGCAAGGGGTGGTGCAGACGCGGTAAAGTTCCAGACGTTTGTACCTGAGCTGATGGTATCACGCTATGCGGATTCATTGTTAAAAGAGGAAAGGGAAGGTGAACCTGACTACAGCACCATTGAGTTTTTCAGAAAACTTGTCTTGACAGGAGATACCCTGGACAGGGTTAAGCAGCGGGCAATTGACAATGGCGTCGTCTTTTTCTCTTCGCCATTTGATATACCATCGGTCGAATTGCTGGAGTCCATGGAAGTGCCCCTTTACAAGGTTGCCTCTTCAGAGGTGACCAATCACCATCTTCTTGAAAGAATTGCCCGGACCGGCAAGCCCGTATTGATGTCAACCGGGATGTCAAGTATCAATGATATACGGTCAGCCGTAGAGGTGATGGTTGCACAGGGTAATGACCGGGTTGTTTTATTGCATTGCGTATCAAAATATCCGGTGCCCCCTGAGCAAGCAGGTTTAAAAAAGTTGGGAATACTGGCTGATGCTTTTTCCTGCCCTGTTGGGTTTTCTGATCACAGCAGGGGGTCAACAGCAGCCATGTGCGCGGCCGCGGCCGGTGCCCGGGTGTTTGAGAAGCATTTCAAGCTGGAAGAGAATTATGCCTGTCCGGATGCCAGCGTGTCGTTGACGCCGGATGAGTTTTCAGGTTTTATTGATGATGTATGTCAGGTTGTTGCAATGATGGGTGCGGCAGGGGATGATGACAGTCTCCTGGCCGACGCGGAAACCGCAAAAGGCGCAAGGCGAAGCCTGTTTTCGTCCACCTTTTTGAAAGTCGGTCATGTGATACAACCCGGTGATATCGTCTGCAAAAGACCGGGTGTGGGTATTCCGGCATACAGGCTGGAGGAGTATACCGGTAAAACCGTGCGAACAGATATACCGGAGGATTACCTTATACGGGACGAATACTTTAAATAGAGGAGATCAACCCAGGATGAGATTTGGGAAAATTTTTATCATTTTAATTTCGCTGTGTGTTTTGATGTCGATGACTTTTTTGCCGGGTGAGAAGAACACCTATTTTAACGAGAAAGAAATGGAACTGATTTCTTCCACAACATCGGCAATAGGATTCGGGTATGGATATGATGACGAACTGGATCTTCCGTATGTATTCAGGTATCCGTACGCTGATGAAGAAGCGCGCAAAAACAAGAAGAAATTCGCAGACGCCATTGAGAACGCCAAACCCGAAGTGGTGAAGTCTCTGTACTACAAGGTGCTGAAAATGAAATACATGGCCGTATATCTCAGGGATATGTACAAGGAGAGGGAGAGATGGCCAAATTATACATTTCTGAAGGATAAACTTCTTCCATCTATAGATGCATACCATGCTGTTCTCAAGTTTAACATGCAGAATAGTTACAGCGGGTATATATCAAGTATTGAGAAACGGGAAAAAAGAATACAAGATCGAATATACGAGATAATGGATTACAGGGAAAAACCTGTTGATACGTTCTAAAAGAAAGCCCCTGTATAAAGGGGCTTTTCCATGTGTAACACCATCTGGCGTTGCCGTTAAATTAGCACTCTATACGTGAGAGTGCTAATGATAATATATATCAAATTCACTATATCGGCAACTTTTTTTTGCTGCCCGGTGTTGCATCAGCGGAATATATCCTGGTCGCATCCAAGCTGCATTGAGATCTGAACCGAAGTGTCCTTTACCGCGTTTACCATGGCTTCCCTGTTCTTCTCAATGACTTCTGTGTCCCCCGTCAACGCGAAAGCCGCGATTACCTGTCCCGTGTGATTGAATACAGGGCCACCTATTCCAGCAAGTCCGGAAACAGATTCCTGGTTGTCATAGCTGATCCTTTCCTCTTTTACCTTTGCCAGTTCTTTCCTGAAATCTTCAAAGCCCGTGATGGAGTTGGGAGTAAGCTTGTCGAATATGTAATTATTGAGAATGTGATTTGCCCTGGTTTCTTCCAGGAAGGCGAAAAGCATTTTGCCTATACAGGTGGTATGGATTGGAATGACAGATCCGGCCTGGGGATAGGTCATGAAGCGGTTTTCTGGTTCTACTCTCATGACGATGACCACCCTGTCGCCTACCAGCATGCCTATGTTTACCGGCTGCCTGAACTGGAAGCACAATCTTTCGGCCCAGACCCGACCAATGGTTACCAGGTCCATGTTGGTTGCGTATTTCATGCCCAGTTGGAACACCATGGGGCCCAGCCTGTATTTCTGCAGGTTGGGATCCTTCTCCAGGTAACCCAGGGCTTCAAGGGTCTGGACTATACTCTGGATGGTGGTTTTGGGCAATTCCAGCCTGTTGGCAAATTCCGTAATACCCAGCGGTTTGCGTTCGTTGATAAATATGGAGAGTATATCGGACGCCCGCGAGATGGATTGTATGAGTCTTCGGTTTTGTTCCATGATAAAGTATTAATTTTTTTAATTTTTATTGACACAAAAAAATAGTATTGTTGTAATAGTAGTAATAATCGTAACATGTACGACAATATCGTACATGTCAAGCTTTTTTATTTTTTTATTTTACTGGAAGATGAAGGAGTGCTCACTCATGAATATTGTTGATGAATTCAAAAATGCAGTTGAGAATCCGTACCAGTATATTCGGGAGATGAAGGAACAGACGGGAAAACCCGTTGTGGCCTATCTCTGCTCGTACACCCCGGAGGAGATAGTTTACGCGGCCGGGGCAATGCCTCTCAGGGTTTTCGGTACTTTTGAAAATATCGCACGGGCCGATGCCCACCTGCAGGCCTACAGCTGTTCGCTGGTTCGGGGAGTGTTGGAGGATTCGTTGTCAGGCCGGCTTGATTTCATCGATGGGGCGGTCTTCCCTCATACCTGTGATTCCATACAGCGTTTGTCCGATATCTGGAGAATGAACACTTCGTACAAGTTCCACACCGACGTGGTGTTGCCAGTGAAATTGAATACCGAAAGTGCACGGGAATACATGTACGAGGTTCTGGGTAAGTTCAAGTCTGACCTTGAAGAGGGACTTGGCGTGAGTATTACGCGGGAATCTCTTGAGAAATCCATTGAAATATATAATTCCATACGGAACAGCCTTCACCGGTTGTATCAATTAAAAAGTGCTCACCCGGGTATCATCAGTGGTGCAGACCTTTACGCGGTGGTACGGGGCAGCATGGTGATGGACCGGGAGCAGGTGGTGGAAAAACTGCCCTCGCTTATTGAAGAACTGGAAGAAAAGGCCGATTCGGTGCCGGAGACCGGCCGAAAGCGGATCATAATGACCGGTGGCATATGCAATCATCCTGATATCTATACCATCATTGAAGAATCGGGTGGAGACGTGGTATGGGATGATCTCTGTACGGGATCAAGGTATTTCGAGGGTACGTTGCAGGCTGACGATGATCCTGTCAGGTCAATTGCCAACCGGTACTGTGACCGGCTTGTGTGTCCTGCAAAGCATTCTTCGGAGACCTCTCGTGGAGAGAATATTACCAGGATCGCCAGGGAGCACAATGCTGATGGTGCAATATTCCTGTTCCTGAAATTCTGTGATCCGCACAGCTTTGATTATCCCTATCTGAAAGAATACCTTGATAAGGCTGGTGTACCCAACCTGCTGCTGGAGGTAGAGGAACAGCTGCCTTCCGAGGGGCAGTTGAAAACCCGGTTTGAAGCATTCGTAGAAATGCTTTAATTCCATGAAACCAGGAGAATAGTCATGTCTGAAAACATTCAACAGCAAGCTAACGATAAGGAAGCAAGAAAGATAAAGTCCGTCAAGCGGATGAAAGAGATCATGACCAACTACTATATCGATGCCAAGACCGCCGAACAGAACGGCAAGAAGGTGGCCTGGATCACCAGCGGCGGGCCTGTGGAGCCGCTGATCGCCATGGACGTGATCCCCGTCTATCCCGAAAACCACGGTGCCATGATCGGTGCGTCAAAGATGGGAGTTGACCTTTGCGAGAAATCCGAGGAGATGGGATACTGCAGGGATATCTGTTCATACGCGCGTTCTGACATCGCTTCATCAACGGTTGATGGCGGACCCATAGGTGGTCTCCCCAAACCCGATATGCTGGTATGCTGCAACAATATATGCGGGACGGTCTTGAAATGGTACGAGGTTCAGGCCCGGTATTACAATGTACCCCTGTTTATTTTTGATACCCCCTTCTGCCATACAGAGATGACCAGCGAGGCCAAACGATACGTTGAAAAACAGGTGTACGAGTACATCGATTTCCTTGAAAAGGCATGCGGCAAAAAATGGGACGATGACAAAATGATGGAAGTGGGTAAGCTTTCCATCGAGGGACAGCGCCTCTGGCAGGCGGTGCTTGACACGTCCATGAACAAGCCTGCTCCCATGAGCGCCTTTGATGCCTTCTTTCACCTGGCACTCATCGTTACGCTGCGTGGCACACAGCTGGCCGTTGATTATTACAGGGAACTGCTGGACGAGATGAACGAGCGGGTGCGCCTGGGTATCAGTGCCGTCCCCAACGAACAGTACAGGCTGCTGTGGGACAACCTGCCAATATGGTACCGTACCAAGTGGCTTTCGGACAAGTTTGCCGAGCATAACGCGTGCCTGGTGGCAGATACCTATACCTCTGCATGGTGCGGGCAGCTGGCATACCTTGATGAGAACGATTTTCTCAAGAGCATGATCGAGGGGTATACCGCCATATATCTCAACATCTCGGTAGACCAGATGTCGAAAACAGTGTTGAAGATGGTTGACAAGTACGACGTGGATGGCCTGGTGATGCATTCCAACAGGAGCTGTAAACCCTATTCACTGGGACAGTACGACATACAGCGTATTGTGCAGCAGGAAAGGGACCTCCCGTCGCTCATGATAGAAGCTGACATGGTTGATGAACGTAACTTTAGTGAAAGCCAGACAGAAACGCGTATTGACGCTTTCATGGAACTGGTAAAGGAGAATAAGGCCGCGTTAAAGTGAAGCAGTAAAAAAAACTTATAGACGAGGTAACAACCCATGTATGAGAAAAAACCCTGGTTGAATTATTATGGTAACGTGCCTCACACCATAGACTATCCAAAGGTCACCATGTACGAGGCGCTGATGGACTCGGTGAAGAGAAAACCCGATGCGGTCGCGTGGGATTTTATGGGCTATACTGCCACGTACGCGGAGTTTGCGGAGGCCATTAATACCTGTGCCAACGCGCTTGCGGACCTGGGGCTTAAGGAAGGAGACCGCATCACCCTGTCCATGCCAACCTGTCCGCAGGGGATCATCTGTTTTTACGCGGTGAACAAGCTGGGGGCGGTTGCCAGCATGATCCATCCCCTGTCTCCGGCAAATGAAATTGAATTTTACCTGAACATAAGCCAGAGCCGGTTCGCGTTGACCATCGATGCATTTTACCAGCCTTTCAAGGAGGTGATGGACAAAACCCCCCTTGAAACGCTTATACTCACGAAAATATCAGATTACCTGCCGCCTCTGAAGGCTCTTGGTTTCTATGTGACAAAGGGGCGAAAGATCCCGAAAGTCCCCGATGACCCAGGGGTGGTATGGTGGAAGGAGTTGATGAACGCACCCCATCAGCAGGCTCCAAAGTCTCACATGAAATCAGAAGATATGGCGGTTATCCTCTACAGCGGCGGTACCACGGGTACCCCCAAGGGTATCATGCTGTCCAACATGAATTTTGTCAGCGAGGGCCTGCAGGTGGCAAACTGGGGAAAGATGTCTGACGATGATTCAATACTGGCCATACTGCCCATCTTTCACGGCTTTGGCCTTGGTGTATGTATAAACGCGTTTTTCATGGGAGGGGGAAAGAGTATACTGGTACCCCAGTTTACCCCCGAGATCGTTGCAGGCCTTATAAAGAAGAAGCAGCCCAATTTTCTCATCGGTGTACCAACCCTTTTCGAAGCGCTTGCAAAGAACAAGGTCTTTCAAAAAACCGACCTGCGGTGTCTCAAGGCTGCCTTCTCGGGCGCCGACACCCTGCCAAGGGCTACCAAGGAAGAATTCGAGAAAGTTGTGAAACAGAACGGCGGTGATATACAGCTTCGCGAGGGATACGGGCTGACAGAATCGGTAACAGCAGTCATGGCCATGCCCATGACCGAATACAGGGAAGGCAGTATCGGTGTGCCCTTTTCTGACATGCAGGCAAAGGTGGTGAAACAGGGAACCACCGAAGAAGCCCCTGTTGGGGAGGAGGGAGAGATCTGCCTGGCAGGTCCCGCGGTTATGCTGGGCTACCTGAACCAGGAGGAGGAAACTGCAAAGACGTTGAAAAAACACCCGGACGGGCTTACCTGGCTGCATACCGGGGATATCGGGTACATGGACGTGGATGGCTTCTTCTACTTCAAGTTGCGGTTGAAGAGGATGATCAAGTCATCCGGGTTTAACGTGTACCCGGCACAGGTTGAGAACGTGCTGCGCACCCACCCGGCGGTAGACCAGGCATGTGTGATCGGTGTCCCCGATAAGACCCAGGTTGAACGGGTCAAGGCCTTCGTGGTGCTGAAAACGAAGTATCAAGCAAGTGCCGGGGATGAGCTTGCGCAGGAGCTGAGACAGCATTGCCAGAAGGACCTCATCAAGTGGAGCTGTCCGCGCGAGGTTGAATTCAGGGAGAGTTTGCCCACAACAAAGGTGGGAAAGGTTGCGTTCAATGAACTTGAAGAAGAGGAAAAGGCGAAGCTTGCGGCGGCCGGAGAGTGTACAGAATGATAATTTTTGTTCCTTGACACTGGCAATAATCCGGTATATTGTATAACAAATTTTTTGTACTGGATTGCAGCATGTTACTTGGTGTAGATGTTGGTGGAACACATACTGACGCTGTTGTGATTGGGGATGGTGGGGTACTTGCATTTGCCAAGGTGGTAACCCGCCATGACCAATTGCTCTCATCCGTTCACGAGGCTATTGAGAAGGTCATAGTAGATGTTGATCCCTCGAAGATAGACCAGGTGAACCTGAGTACTACCCTGACCACAAACGCCATCATAGAGAACAAGATAGAGGACGTGGGGGTCATCGTTTCTGCCGGGCCGGGTATTGACCCCGGCTACCACTCAATTGGCAAGCATTACTTCAACATAGAAGGCGAGATAGATCACCGTGGTAACGAAATTGTCCTCCTCGATTTAAAGGAAACCGAAAAGATCATAAAAAAGTGTCAGAAGGACGGGATACGTGTATTTGCGGCCGTCACCAAGTTCTGTACCCGCAATCCGCTGCACGAGAATATCATTAAGGACAGGATAGGTGGCCAGGCCGATTTCGTTACCATGGGACATCTCATGTCCGGTCAGCTCAACTTTCCCCGCCGTATAGCAACCGCCTATTACAACTCGGCGGTCTGGCGGCTGTACAACGATTTTGCCGATGCAATTCAGTCAAGCATTCAGTCACATGGTATCACCGGGCACATTCACGTGTTGAAGGCGGACGGGGGTACTATCCCCATGGAATATTCACGAAACATACCCGTGGAGTCCATATTATCAGGCCCCGCGGCCAGCGTGATGGGTATTGTTGGACTGTGCAACATTGCCGATGATTCAATCATACTTGATATCGGCGGGACTTCTACTGACATCGCCGTGTTTGCCGACGGTGCCCCGCTGGTTGAACGTGAAGGTATCGAGTTGAACACCAGTCCCACCCTGGTACATGCCTTAAAGACCAGTTCCATCGGTATTGGCGGCGATTCTGCCATACATGTGCACGATGGGAAGATCACCGTTGGGCCCTCCCGACTGGGTCCCGCAATGGCAGAGGGGGGACGTGTGCCAACCCTGATTGACGCGTTGAACGTTACCGGTGATTCCAGTTACGGCGACGTGGAAAGATCGCGGCAGGGCATCGAATCGATGTGTGAAAAAACCGGTATGGATGCTTCATCCGTTGCCAGTGCCGTTGTCGAATACGCGGTGACCATGATATACAACGAGGTACAGCGGGTAGTTGAAAGCATCAACCAGCGCCCGGTGTACACCATACATGAACTCCTCAGCGGGAAGAAGGTGGAACCGGTGCACCTGTACATCATGGGCGGGCCGGCCCAGTCCATGAGATCACTTCTTTCTGAAAAGTTTGCCATGCCTGTCGATGTGCCCGAACATTCAAGGGTGGCCAACGCTATTGGGGCGGCCCTTGCGAGGACAACGGTTGAGATTGAACTCTTTGCTGATACCGAGCACTGTAAACTGGTTATTCCCAATATAAACGTGATGAAAAAAATATCAATTGATTACACCCTTGAAAGGGCGCAGGATGAAGCGGTAGACATGCTGAAAGAACACCTTCATTCGATCGGGATCACCGATAACGATGACGAGATAGAAGTTCTCGATTCGTCCTCTTTTAACATGGTGAGGGGATTTGAAACCACCGGCCAGAACATACGGGTCAGATGCCAGGTGAAGCCGGGGGTAATTCACAGGTACAGGGATTTATTGAAACAATGCTGAAATCGAAGAAAAAACTTGGAATAATATTCTTCCCCGCTTTCGACTGGGCCATAAGCCCAACCCATCCTGAAAGGGAGGAACGGCTGCTGTACACGCAGGACCAGTTGAACGAAGAGGGGATATTCGACATCGACGGTATCGTTGAATACAAGCCTGATATAGCCACCGTTGAGGACGTGGACAGGACCCATTTCTGCTTCCCGGATGTTGAGCATGTGACCACCGAGTCACACATGATATCCGCGGGCGGTGCCATAAAATCTGCGAGACTGGTGATGGACGGGGAGATGGACCGGTCGTTTGCCATGGTACGTCCGCCGGGGCATCATGCTATGAAGGTGGTGCACGGGGCCAGGGGATTCTGTAACATCAATATAGAAGCCGTCATGATAGAGTACCTGCGTGAGCATTACGGCGTTAAGAAAATAGCGGTCATCGATACCGACTGTCATCACGGGGACGGAACACAGGATATATACTGGCATGATCCGGACGTGCTGTACCTGTCCATGCACCAGGACGGACGCACCCTTTATCCGGGTTCAGGTTTCATGCAGGAGACAGGCGGCCCCAATGCCAGGGGCAAAACCATTAACATCCCCATGCCGCCAACCACCGGCGACGAGGGATTCAACTACATCATCGATAACGTGGTGCTGCCCATAGTTGAAGATTTTGGTGCAGATATAGTGATCAACTCGGCGGGGCAGGATAACCATTATTCAGATCCCATTACCAACATGAATTTTTCGGCCCAGGGATATGCCAGGTTGAATGATCACCTTAACCCGGATATCGCCGTGCTTGAAGGTGGATATTCCATCAAGGGGGCCCTGCCGTATATCAACCTGGGAATAGCCCTTGCCATGGCGGGGGTTGACTATTCCTACGTGAGGGAACCGGATTACAAGTACAAGGATCTTAAGCAGGACCCGCGTATTACCAAGTACATCAAGAAGATGTCAGATCAGATACTGCGCATATACTTTGAGGATTCGCGTGAGGATTCTGAGAAGCTTATGCCCGGTAATTACGATGTGCGCAAAAAAGATATTTTTTACGATACGGACGGGATCCGTGAAAGCCAGGTGGAATCCATCATGGTGTGTGACCAGTGCAGGGGCGTGCTGAAGATAGAGACCATGTCATCGGTGAACCCCCTGTGTCTCGGTG
The DNA here is from genome assembly GCA_964345775.1 of uncultured Leptospiraceae bacterium. GTDB lineage: Bacteria > Spirochaetota > UBA4802 > UBA4802 > UB4802 > M55B154. The sequence continues at coordinate 21,915 of CAYFSO010000046.1, forward strand.
TGGAAATACCGCTGAACGCGTGCGAGCGTTGCGTGTCAGAGGGATACCGTATTCTCAATGACGGCCTTGAGAAGGATCGGTATAAACACATACAGCTAATTGACAGGGCAAACAGGAAATACCAGCGCTACTAAAAAAATTTTCGGCTCATTCCGGAATGTTGGGAAAAACTATCAAATTTTATTATATGAATATAAAT
>CAYFSO010000047.1:0-22039 GCA_964345775.1 uncultured Leptospiraceae bacterium
TTCATACATCAATAAAAAGGAGATGCGTTTCAGGCATCTCCTTTTCCTGTATATCATATATTGGCAATACTATTATTAGAAGCCGGTTGCTGCTACGCGGTAGCCAATGCCTGCGTAGAAGGCTATGTCGTATTGGGAATTCATAGCGTAGTCAAAGTCCACGATTGAAGAACCAGTATCATATTCACCTTTTTTGAACTGATTGTTAGTCAGGTTATAGCCGAATCGGGCTTCGATATCAATGTATACGAATTCCTGTATGGGGGTCATGAAACCGATAACAGCATTTGCCCATAAATCAATTTCTTGATCATATTCGGATGATTCTGCGTCACCATCATAGGATTGCCCCACAAGGTATTTCCCGGCTAGACCTGCACCGAGGTAAAACCCACCTGCTGTAATAAACTTAGCTGACACCATTGGTGTAAGGTAATGAAATTTAAACTTTTCAGTTCCTACATCATACTCAGATTCTGCGGGCATATACGTATATTCAAGTCCAAACCCAAGCATAACACCACCAAGGTTCATATTGTATTCACCCTGCAGATTAAATCCATTGCCGTCGATATCCTCGACCCCTTCTTCATCATATTTCACTGTCATCATAGAATACCCAAGCTTCACAAATGCAACATCATCTGTCAGCATGGTCTGCGCGCCTGCGTTAACTGTAAACGCGCATACCAGCACAACCGCGGCAAAAATTGCCAGAACTTTTGTTTTCATACTTCCTCCCTTAATAGAAACCGTATAATTTTAATTATACAGTATTATAGAGAGGGCTTGTATAAATGCAATCAATTTTTATGTTTACTTCACCTTGCTGAAGATGCTCTCCACCTTGCTGTTGGTCCTGTTGGACAGGTTCTTCACCCGTTCAACCTTGGTGCGTGCCCTCAGGAAGGGTTGGGTTGATTCGTGCACCTTCACCAGCATCTTCTCTACCTCCTGCTCTATCTCGCCGGTGAGGTTGTCCAGGTGGGTCTCCCGTTCCCGTATCTGCCGGTATACCTCGTAATGCTGGTCTATCTCCTTTTGCAGGCGGCGTATCTCGTTCTCTTTCTGTACCACCAGGTTTTCGTACCACTGCTTCTGGTCCTTCAGGTCGTTCTCCCGCCTTTCCCTGGCAATTTTCCTGATATCCGCTATTTCACTGTTCTTCTCTTTCATGCAGAGGGCGCGCTCTTTACGCCTCTCCTTTTCGATCAGGTGCTGAATGTTACTTTTTCGTACAAACATTGGTCACTTCTTCCCTTTCTAAATATTTCAACCATTCTCAGCCCCATCAACGGGGCACTGCACATAGCCTTATACAAAATAATATTATCATGCTTTTTCAATTAATCTACATAAATCCCAACCAGTTCTTGATCACCGGTGAGAACTTTACGACCACGCCGGTGAATACCACCGACACAATGGTCATGAGCTTAATGAGAATATTCAACGACGGTCCCGCGGTATCCTTGAACGGGTCACCAACCGTGTCTCCTATAACCCCCGCGGCATGGGCATCAGAGTTCTTTCCGCCGTAGTTACCCTTTTCGATAAACTTCTTGGCATTGTCCCATGCCCCGCCGGCATTGTTGAGGGTACATGCCAGGGCAAAACCGCCGGTCAGTCCACCGGCCAGCAGGCCAAGCACACCCGGTACACCGAACACAAGGCCGGTAAGGACGGGAATTATCACCGCAAGCAGGGAAGGCAGTATCATCTCTTTCTGCGCTCCCCTGGTGGATATCTCCACGCAGCGGGCATAGTCGGGTTTTTCCTTTCCTTCAAGAATTCCAGGCTTTTCGCGGAACTGCCGGCGAACCTCGTTGATCATTTCGTTGGCAGAGCGCCCTACCGCCTTCATGCACAGGGCACTGAAGACAAATGCCATGATGGCACCCAAAAAAAGACCGCCAATAACCAGGGGGTTCATCAGTGTCACGTCATAGGCACGCATGAAATCACCTACTTCCGCGGTTCGTGCTACTACGTCATACCTGGTTTCACTAATTCCTTCTGGCAGCATGTTGTAGAACTTCACTTTGCCCACCTGGAAGAATCCCTGTGTGGACTGGTGAGCGAGCTTGCCGATCCAGAGGCGTACTTCTTCAAGATACGCAGAGAGCAGGGCCAGGGCCGTAAGTGCTGCCGATCCAATGGCAAACCCCTTACCGGTAGCGGCGGTGGTATTGCCGATCTGGTCGAGGGCATCGGTGCGTTCACGCACCTCGGGCGGCAGGTTGTTCATCTCCACGTTACCACCGGCGTTGTCGGCGATTGGGCCGTACGCATCGGTGGCAAGGGTGATCCCCAGCGTTGACAGCAGCCCCACCGAAGCAAACCCTACCCCGTACAGTCCCATGGACACATTTTGGAAACCGCCTGCAAGTCCGAAGGCGGCCACGATACCCACCACGATGGCAAGGACGGGAAATCCCGAAGAGAGCATACCGGTTGAAAAGCCGTCAATGATGTTCGTGGCCGCACCGGTCTGTGACTGTTCTGCAATATGCCGTGTGGGATGGTATTCATCCGAGGTATAGTATTCTGTTACCCAGCCGATTACGAGACCAGCCGCGAGCCCCGCGATCACGGCCCCGAATATACCCCAGGTGATAAAACCCGTATAGGCCATAACTGCCAGTGATATTACCACCAGCACCGAGGCTCCCCAGATGCCCGTGTTCAATGAGCGCATGAGATTCTTCATTGATACTTCTTCACTTGTACGTACCGCAAAGATACCCGCGATGGAAAACACGATGGCAAGGCCTGCAATCACCATCGGGGCTATCACCGCTTTCAAACCGGCAGCGGGTAGAAACAGCGGCAGTGCAGCCCCCAGGGACATGGTGGCCAGTATAGAGTCGCAGTATGATTCGTACAGGTCCGCTCCCATACCGGCCACGTCCCCCACGTTATCTCCAACGTTGTCGGCAATGGTTGCCGGGTTACGGGGATCGTCTTCAGGTATGTTTTCCTCAACTTTACCCACCATGTCGGCACCCACGTCGGCAGCCTTGGTGTATATACCGCCGCCAACCCTGGCGAAAAGAGCCTGGGTGGAGGCACCCATGGCGAATGTGATCATTACCGTTGTTATCTCAACAAGCTTGGCATGTTTATACTTTTCCAGTTGTACCATCTCCATGTTGAATTCACCGAGAGCCGTAACCATACCGATCTTCTCTGCAAGCTCCGCCCCCAGGTTCCATACATTATGATCGTAGATATAATTTAATACCATGTACCAAAGGGCAATATCCAGCAGTCCAAAGCCTACAACCACCAGGCCCATCACGGCACCGGAACGAAATGCTATTTTCAATGCAAGGTTCAGCGAACTGGATGCGCCGTTAGCGGTTCGTGCCGATGCATTGGTGGACATCTTCATTCCCAGGTATCCGCAAAGCCCCGAGAAGAAACCGCCGGTGAGAAATGCCACCGGTACGAACATGTTCTGCACACCGAAATACGCCAGTACAGCCAGTATCAGCATGATCACTATGAACACCAGGGTGACTACGCTGTACTGCCTCCGAAGAAATGCCGACGCACCTTCCCGTACACTGGCGGCTATGTCACGCATCTGGTCAGTTCCCTCGCTGTATTTCATCACCATTCGGTAGAATATCCACGCGAACAGTAATGCAATAACCGATCCTGCCGGGGCAATGTAAAAAAGAGAATTTTCCATAGCAGCCTCTCCTGTTTTTTTTCATAATTTTCATGATTTCAGTACAAATTATAGGTTCAGCACGCATTCATGTATATGCATGTTACCCATTAATTATCCATGGTGGAAACTGTTAGTTCAATCAGGGGGTATATGTAGTGCATTCCATTAATACATAATAACGATTTTCATGTATTTATGTATATGGAACATCATTATAGACTGTTCACCAAAACGGGGGACTTATGAAATTAACAAAAAAGCAACTTGATAAATCAGAATTATTGTCACTTCCGGATTTCTCCACAACAGGAGATATCGAGGCATTTGAAGGTATAATCGGCCAGGACAGGGCTCTTCATGCCCTGAAATTCGGGCTTCGTGTAAAGGGAAAAGGCTTCAACGTGTACGTGTCAGGCCCTCCGGGTATCGGTAAAATGACATCGGTACAGTCATTTCTTGAAGAGATCGCAAAGGACCGGGAGACTCCCCCGGACTGGTGCTACCTGAACAACTTCAAGAATCCCTACGAACCTGTTGCCCTCAAGCTTCCTGCCGGCAGGGGAAAGGAGTTCCAGAAGGACATGGACGAGGTGGTTGAACGGTTAGAAAAAGACCTGCCCCAGGCATTCACCAGCGAGGATTACTCCCGTAAGCAGGAAGAGGAGCTCACCCATATACAGCAGGAACAGGAACAGATGATCAACCAGATCAACGAACACGCCCGTAAAAAGGGCTTTACCATACAACCCACCATGATGGGTGCAGCCCTGGTCCCTCTCAATAAAGAAGGCAAACCCATGCAGGATGAAGAACTGCAATCACTGTCAGACGAAGAGCAGGAGAAACTGGAAAAGAAGCGTGACGAGCTGCAGGAAGAGATGAAGGACATGCAGAAAAGCATGCGAAAGCTTCAGCGCAAACAGCAGGACGCGTCACGTGGTGTTGACCGCCAGATAGTGATGAACGTGGTAGGCGGTATCATGGATGAACTGCGGGAAAAGTACGAGGAATACGACGGCATTGGTTCCTTCCTGGACGAGGTACAGGAGAACATACTGGAGAATATACAGAAATTCAAGATGAACGAACAGCAGGCGCAGACCCAGCAGCCGTTGCAGGGAGAACAGATAAAACAGCAACTACAGATGATGCGGGAACAGACACTGAAACAGTACCGGGTAAACGTCATCGTTGATAACAGCGAACAGGATGGGGCCCCCGTAATCCTGGAACTGAATCCCAGGTATTACAACCTTGTTGGCAGAATAGAGAAGGAAATGCAGATGGGGGCAATAACCACGGATTTCACCCTCATCAAGCCGGGTGCCATATTACAGGCAAACGGAGGCTACCTGGTTATTCCCGTGGAAGAACTGGTCAGGGACTACTACAGCTGGGACGCGCTGAAACGATCCCTGCAGGCTGAAGAATTGCGTGTTGAAGAGCTTGCCGAGCAGATCGGTTACATGACAATAAAGACCCTGCGTCCACAGCCAATACCCCTGGATGTAAAAGTGGTGCTGGTGGGTATTCCGCTTATTCATCACCTGCTGCAAAGCAGGGTTCCTGATTTTTCAGAACTGTTCAAGGTTAAAGCTGACTTTGATACACGAATGGACAAGGTAGACGAAAACATTCAGAATTTCCTGGGTTTTATTACAAATTTATGTAAAGAGGAGGATCTTCTTCCCATCGACAGGGAAGGTACCGGCAAGCTGCTTGAACATGTGATCCGCATGGCAGACCACAAGGAACGAATATCCACTGAATTCGGCTCCATCTCTGATATCATCCGTGAAGCTGACTACTGGGCAGGCCACGACGGCAGTGACGTGGTTACTCGCAGCCACGTGGAAAAGGCACTCGACGAGAAGGAATACCGTTCAAACCTGGTACAACATCACGTTGAGGAAATGATACAGCAGGGCACCCTGCTCATCAATACCGAAGGGACAGCAACCGGCCAGGTGAACGGGTTATCCATAATGATGCTGGGAGACTACAGGTTCGGCCGGCCAAACAGGATAACCGCAACTGTATACCCGGGCAAGGACGGGCTGGTTGACATTGAACGCGAGGTAAAGCTTGGCGGCCCCATTCACAGCAAGGGTATCATGATACTTGGAGGATACCTTGGTATGAAGTACTCTCGCGAAAAACAGCTGAGCATATCCGCAAGGCTGGTATTCGAGCAAAGCTATGTTGGCATTGACGGTGACAGCGCAAGCCAGGCAGAACTGTATACCCTCATATCGGCCCTTTCCGGTGTACCATTGAAGCAGGGTATAGCGGTAACCGGTTCGGTAAACCAGCATGGTGAAGTGCAGGCAATAGGCGGAGTAAATGAAAAGATCGAGGGATACTTTTCCGTATGTAAAAAACTGGGGCTCAACGGTGAACAGGGAGTACTTATCCCTGAAAGTAATATTCAAAACCTTATCTTGAAGGACGAGGTGCTGGAAGCGATCGAAGAGGAAAAGTTTAACATCTGGGCAGTTTCTTCCATAGATGCGGGCATAGAGATCCTTACTGGTAAAGAAGCAGGAGCACTGCAGGAGGATGGTTCATACCCTGAAGGAAGCGTCAACCGGCTTGTATCCGACACCCTTGAATCATTTGGGCAGGTTACACATAGATCAGATAATAATAGATAATACTATAATCATTGACAACCAGGTGCCAGCTTGATAGTACACTGTATACAGTTATTGTAATTACATGGAGGAAACTTGTCGTACCATAAAACACATGAAGCAACCCTTCTGCTGTACAAGCCGGAAAGAAACGCTTGCCTTGGAATTGAAGATGCAAGTGAAGAAGCCCTGGATTTGCTGGGACTTGACATGGAAACATTACTGGCAATGGATCCCGCGGATCTCTTTGTTGACCAGGAAACATTGGACCAGGTAGAGGCTGTTGCCCGTGATCAGGGTAACGGGATACTTTCAAAGATCCAGGTAAAGGGCAGGGAAAACCCCATTCAGCTTGACCTGGGTATTGAATATTTCATGATGGGGAATGGATATGCACTGGTATTACGGCTTCAAAAGCCAGTGTTAACCAACAGGATATTGAACAGGGTGGAAGCCGATCTGCTGAGGAGTACCAGCATTCTTGGTTCCATTCTGAATAACACCCATATGCATATAGCCTGCATGGACAAAGATTTCAACTTCATTATTGTCAACCAGAAGTATGCCCTTACGGATAACAAGACACCGGATTTTTTCATCGGGAAAAATCACTTCGACCTGTATCCCAACAGTGAAAATGAAGCCATATTCCGTAATGTTGTAGAAACAGGCGAGCCTTTCATAGTGTACGAAAAACCATTCGTGTACCCGGAGAATCCTGAAAGGGGGTCAAGTTACTGGGACTGGAGCCTGATGCCGGTGAAAGATGAAGAAGGCAATATTACACAGCTTGTCTTAACGCTTGCCAATGTTACCGAAAGGGTAACCTCAAAACGGCAAATAGAGAAAAGCGAAGAACTGATTAAAAAATCAATGGCAGCCGGACGAAGTTTTGCCTTTGAATGGGACCTGCAAACTGACACTATTGCCCGACGGGGTGAATGTGATATGATCCTTGGTCTTATAGATGAGCTTGTATTTTATGATACGGGAAAAAGATATCAAACTACAATAATAGATGAGGATCTGAAACATTATCAGCAGACTATCGAAAGCCTCAGACCTGCTGACAATGCGTACAGTGTTACATACAGTGTTATTAACCCGGACGATTCACTGGTTACCATAGAAGAAACGGGAAGAGGATTTTTTAACAAGAAAGGCCAACTAACACGCATTGAAGGTATATCAGTGGATATTACCCGCCGAAGGAAAGCCGAAGAAGCACTGGTTGCCAGTGAGAAAGAGATCCGTATGCAGTTAACAGAAATAGAAAATATATACCGCATAGCACCCATTGGCATGTGCATGTTTGACCGTTACCTGCGATTCATACGGGTCAATGACCGCATGGCCGAGATCAACGGTATACCGGCAAAAGATCACCTGGGGAAAACACCATCCGACGTAATTCCCGACCTGGCCGGCCAGGCAGAAGAGGTTCTGCGAAAAGTGATGGAAACAGGCAAACCCGTGTTGAACCAGGTAGTTACCGGTGAAACACCTGCCCGTCCCGGTGTGAAACGGATATGGAATGAAAGCTGGTTCCCGCTTTATAATGATACCGGGGCCATCTACGGGGTGGGTACAGTCATCGAGGACATAACCGAGAAAGAACGCGCAGAAGAACAGCTTCGTGATCTTAACGAGACACTGGAGCAGCGAATTGAAGAACGCACCGGCAAAATAATGATGCTGGCCAACCAGTTGCGGGCAATGAACATTGAATTGAACAGGGTTGAACAGCGTGAACGCATTCGCCTGGCCCGCATACTGCATGATTACATACAGCAATACCTTATCTCGGTAAGAATTCAGCTTGGATGGATCAAGAGGAAATCCAGTGAAAAGGAGGTCAAGGAAAGGGCAAAGGAGATGATATCAATTCTGAATGAAATTATCGAGTCCAGCCGCTCCCTTACCGTAGAGATCCATCCGCCGGTATTGACCGTTTCAGGACTTGCTGAAAGCCTTTACTGGCTTGGAGATTACATGCATGAAAAATACGGCTTCAGGGTAAAGGTTGATGCCGATAACATGGCTGAACCCGCAACAGAGGAAGCCAGGTACCTGCTTTTTGAATGCGTGCGCGAATTGCTTTTCAATGCCATGAAACATTCAGGCACAAAGAAGGCATCAGTTACCATGTCACTCATAGAGGAAAGGTTTACATGTATCACGGTTGAGGATCGGGGAAAAGGATTCAATACGGAACTTCTAAATTATCATTCTTCAGAATTCACCAGCTTTGGCCTTTTCAGCATACAACAGCGGCTTGCATATTTTGAAGGATCAATGGAAATTGATAGTACTCCATCACAGGGAACGAGAGTTACACTGATAATGCCAATAGTTACTAAACGCAGTTCCAGTGAAGATCCATCAAGTATTGACGAGAGCAGATCCAATGTCAGCCTGTGATGCGTGTAATATAACCGAGAAACTTTACCAGTGCTGCGGTCAACACCCCCTGACAGGCCAGAAGGAAAAACTCACCCTGGCAAACGGGATGACAGTAATTGCCTGTCCACACCTGGACACGATGGCCCGGTGCAGTATATACGATATCCGTCCTCTTGGCTGCCGACAGTTCTTTTGTAATGATCAGGATGCAGGCTTGCATTGCCCGCCTTTTGTCTATACACTGTATAAACAACTGTAAATTGAACTTATCAGGAATCGTCGGGCAATCCTGAGCGGATCACCTTACGGGTTTTATCCATCAATTCCTGTATGTTCTCATCGTTATAGGGTGATGTATCGATGGGTGGATGAATGGTCATGTGTACCACGCCCGGGAAAAGCCTCGTTGTATGTGCGGGCAGCACCTTACCCGTCCCCGATATTGTGACCGGCAGTATGGGAAGGTCAAGATCCAGGGCCATTCTGAAAGCCCCCTTCTTGAAATCACCAAGGCTTCCATCAACGCTTCGGGTCCCTTCGGGGAAAAAGATCACCGAGGTCCCATTGACAATCTTTCGCTTTGCCTCCCGCAGGGAAGCAAGTGCTCTTTCGTGATTTGAGCGATCTATGAATATATGCCCTACCTTCTCACATCCTATACCCAGGCCGGGCACCTTTCGCAGCTCCTGTTTCATCACCCACTTGAAATCGACTCCCAGCCAGCCATACAGTACAAACACGTCGTAATGGCTCTGGTGATTAGACACGATCACGTATGATTGTTCCTTATCAATATTTTTTCTGCCATGCACCTTCACACACATTGGGGTCACATATCCGTTAAGACGGGACCAGATGCTTCCGCAAATGTAGCTGGCGATCCTCGCGTTGGTTACCGGAACCAGTATAATGGTGAGAAACCCAAAAAACAGGGTGGATGCCACCAGGAATGGAGTATATATGAACCACTTGTAGGGTTGATACAGAACGTATACTATTTTTTTCATGTGATCCCCCGACATAAGAAACCTTGAAGTGGTTATTATAATCATAATGTTAATTAATGACAACCAGTTTATTGCTGTTCATTTCCATTCTTTCAATCAAGCATTACTCCCACTACCCGTTTGCAGCCGCCGCACTTGAATCGTACAACTGGTTTTTTGGATTCTTTTTCGTACATGTCAGATAAACGCTGCCAATCAGCCGCACCACATGCAGCGCATCTTCCCAGCTTGATGACGTGTCCACAACGGATACACCTGAACCTGGTTGGTATCCCCTCCACTATCGCGTGCAGGTCTTCCCAGCTGGTACTCTGGCATCCGGGACATCGCGCAAAATCCATCTTTTTACCCTGCAAGTTTCAGTTTAAATAAATTTAAGTACAGCCCTATCGGATCTTGATGGCCATGAGGGTGATATCATCCAGCAGGTTCATGTCAGCCATGTGTTCATAGAGGCGCTCCATGATGGTGCCGGTAAGTTCACGCATGGAGCGCCGGCAATAACCTTCTTCAACTACTTCCCTGACAAGGGAAATGAATCGATCTTCACCGAACATTGTTCCGTCTTTTGCTATTTCCTCGTAGATACCATCGGAAAAGAGAAGTACCACGTCACCCGGCTCAACATTTTCCCGTTTCACTTCGAATTCAGTGTCCTGTTCAAATCCCAGTATCCTTCCCCTGGCTCGAAGTGCTGTTATTTCATTATTATTCTGCCTGATGAGGTACTGGTCGGGATGCCCTGCTGACACGTACAGTATCTCGTTATCAACCACCTGCATATGGAAGGCGGTAAAAAAGCTTTCTGTGCCAAGGTCACGTATAAATACCCTGTTGAGGTACTGCATTATCCTGTCAGGTTCCTGCAGCTTGAGGCTCTGCCGGTGAACAAGGTCAACCTGCATGGTAAAAAGGGCCGCCTGTATGCCATGACCCGTTACATCTGCCACGGTAAATGAGGTTGCGCCATTTTCCATCATGGAGATATTATAATAATCACCGCTTACCGTACCATTTTGAGGCAGGTACACCACGTCCACGTCAAAACCCTCCAGCATGGAATACATCTCCCTGTTGCTGAGCACCTGCTGCTGCACCCGTCCGGCAATGTTCAGTTCTTCGTTCATTATGATAAGTTCTTCGTGCTCTTTCAGGGCTTCCTTGAGGTTCATGAGGGTACGTACCCGGGCCAGCAGCTCCCTCTTGTCAAAGGGACGGACAAGGTAATCGTTTGCACCGGCATCAAAGGCTGTCACCAGGTCCGAGATGAGCCGCCGGGCCGTGATAATGATAATGGGCATCTCGCCGGGGCCATGCACCTTTCGGATCTCCCTGCAGACCTGATACCCTGATATCCTGGGCATCATCACATCAAGCAGAATTAGATCATAAGCATTCCCTGCATGGATAAGCTCAAGGGCCTGCATGCCGTCAGATGCCATGGTGACATTGAACTCTTCACCCTGCAGGTGGTTGTACAATACCTGCAGGTTCACCGGGTCATCGTCTACCACCAGCACATCGTATGTTGCCCGTAACCTGCCTTTATCATCCGGACTTTCATCCCCTGCCTGCATATCAGCAGTTATCTCGTATAGTTGCGAGGCTCCGCTGACGGCCGCACCGGCTGACACGCTTTCCGCTGTAGTATCGCTGACACCGGCCGGAGCCTTCTTAAGGGTAAAAATGAATTCTGAGCCCTCCCCTTCAACGGACTTAAGACTGATGGAGCCCCCCATCAGTTCAACCAGTTTTTTGGACACCGCCAGGCCCAGGCCGGTGCCACCGTATTCCCTCGAAGCGGACCCGTCCACCTGCACAAAGGAGTCAAATATCTCATGCTGACGGGCCCGGGGTATACCAATGCCGGTGTCCTTCACACGAACTGCCACTCCCGGTCCCTGCCAGGGCATATCCAGGTTGTCCGCCGAGATCTCAACATATCCCGAGGGTGTAAACTTGATGGCATTGCCAACCAGGTTGTGCAGCACCTGCTGTATCCTGTTCTCGTCTCCCAGCACGGGGCTCTGACCCGGATCAATATTATTCACAAGCCTGATATTGCGCGCAGATGCCATGGGAGCCTGCACCATCAGCACAAGGTCGGTCAGCGAATACAGGTCAACGGGTCTCTCCTGTAACACGATGGAACCGTTTTTCATCTTGGAAAAATCGAGTATATCATTGACCAGGCTTGCCAGTCGCCGGGCACTGACGTTTACCAGCGACAGGTTCTGACGCTGCCGCGGCGTGAGGCTGCCAACTGTTCCGTCCAGTACCGAATCAAGTATGCCGATTATACCGTTCAACGGCGTGCGCAACTCGTGTGACGTATTGGCAAGGAACTCGTCCTTGATCCTGTCCATGGAGGTAAGTTCTTCGTTTTTCTTCACCAGCTCGTGTGACAGGGTCTCAACGGTATCAAACGCATTTGAAAATCTTCGGGACAGCAGGTACGATTGGGAGAGAATGTAGAACAGAAGGCCAAGTGAAGCCATGTTAAAGGTATTGATCACCTGGTTATTGTACAGCACGTCATTGATGGCAGTGCCGTAAAGTCCCAGCATACCAACAAGGGCTATATACGCCTCGTTACGTCCCCGTATGATGGAACGCAGTATCACCCCGATTATAACAACTCCACCGCCAAGCACGAACAGGTCGTAAAGTATACGTGCATGGGCATAAACGTCCATTGGCATGGTAGCAACAAGAAGGGCAATAAACACGCCAATTGCTATATAGACATTGCGCATCCACCGGGGCATGTCACCGGGGAAAAGCGAACCTACGAAAAGGGCGATAAAAGTTATATTGGTATAAGAGGCAGTGTATTCTATCTTGCTGAGCAACTGGAAATCTATTTGCGGGATCCACTGTACCAGCATGCGCTCACCCATCACAAGTTCACGTACGCCAAGCACCATCCCCATAAGGCTGAACAAGAGGGTGGACGGGTCCCTGCGCCTGAGAATATAGAGTCCCAGGTGATACAGCACCATTATCATGATGACTGCCAGGACTGCCATTTCCATTGTCACCCGTCCCGTATGGTTTTCAACTATGTCCGCAACGGGTCCGAAACGTATGCTCTCCCACAATCCCGCCTTTATATGGTGATGATTTGACACATGAACAACAATATCAAGGTATTTTGATCTTCCGGGAACAGTATCCCATATACCCGGTGGCAGCAGGGCCATCTGCGGATGATACTCTGCCCTGCTGTTTTCTTCTGTACATGATACGATGCCGTTGGACGCAATGGGTTTTCCGTTAACGTGGATCCGGCAGGCGGTTGCCGCGTCAAGAAGCTTGAAAGCATACTGGCAGGATGAATCGGGCAACAGTACCCGTAAACGGTACGTGGCACAGCCTTTTGGAGAGAATGATCTTTCATCATCACCCCCCGCACTCCATACTCCCGGTACATCCATGTAACCGGTCAACTGGATGGCTTGATCTTGTAAAAACCCGGAGGGTGATACCAGTCGTCCGTAATAGAACTCCCATTCACCGTCAAGTTTCACTATTCCATCAGTGTTAAAATCCCAGGATCGTAGATCAAGCTCCCCTTTCCGGGCTTCAGGTGGATTCCCCGGGGCACAGGCTGTCAGCAACAGCAGGCCCGCGAATACTGAAAATAAGCATTTTTTGTTCGACACTATGAACCTGGACCCCATGATATAAACGTGTTATTCTCCCGCCATTGTGTAATTATTCATTTTGTGATGATTAATATCTTAATCATCACAGCTAAGTAGTTACTGTTTATGTTATTGTTCCCAATATAACAATATGTAAAATATGTCAATTGAATACATGCGTGCACGCCAAATTAATAGTAATTGTTACAGGATCCTGCTTATGAAACTATTCCATATATTCATTGCAATTATAATCATGATGACCTTGTCCTGTGGGAAGGATCAATCATTCTACGGAATGTATACAAAGGTCCACGGCCCTTGCACACATCCTTATATTCATATAACAAAGATGGAAGGTTTTACCGGGAAGTACTGCCTCGTGAGCCTCAAAAAGCAAAAAAGTCCCGGTGAAAAGGGAAACCAGTTCCTTGGCGTTATTGAGGATCATACAATTACATTCTACACGGGCACAAGGCTTCATGGGGGCGAACTCAGGGTAAGCGGCAGGTATCCTTCTTGACATTTTACCAGTGGTGTAGAACATAGCAATATCGGTCGCCACGGTAAAAATACTATATTTCATGGACAAGATGGACATCTTTTTCCCCCTGAGAAAAATAATTGATACCGGCATTACCCGGGAACTTGCCTTCTCCGACAGGAAAAGGATACGCATCATCAATGGCATCTTATGTTTTATACTCGCCGTCAAGACCCTTTTTGCCATATCATTTTTTATGGAGCAGGTGTACTGGGCTGTTGGCCTGCAGGCAGGGGTCATTACAGTATTAAGCATAATTTTCCTGCTACATGGACTGAACAGGTACATCATTGCAACACACCTGTTCATCATCACGCTGCTTTTTGACTTTTTTATGAATTCAATTATAACAGGCCCCCAGGCCTTCACGCAGTATTATTTCTTCGGGGCATTCGTCGGCATTTTCATATTCTTCACCCGCTTGAGAGACCAGGTTATCTACGCGTTGCTAACCGTTATATTATTCCTTGCCGTCAAGGTTCTGCACGGGTACGTGGAACCGCTGGTACCCTTCAATATCTTCTTTTATTATACTGATATACTGTTTCTTTTCGGCGGTATTTTTATCGTGCTCAATTTCTTCAGGTACCAGCACGAGGAATACCAGCAACTCATTGAAGAAGAAAGGGACAGGAAGGAACACCTGCTGCAACAGGTAGAAGAAGAGATGGAAACCGGCCGAAAGGTCATATCACGTCTTTTACCCGAGCATACACCGGCCGTTCCCGGTTATTCCCTTTACGCCTCGATTAAGCTTATGCAGAGAATTGGAGGTGATTTCTATGATTACACTGCTGATGAATCGGGATATATGCACCTGATGATAGCCGATGTATCAGGTCATGGCCTTGCCAGCGCCTTTATTGCCCTGATCACCAGGATGGGTCTTGATAATATTACCAGCAGGGTATCCCCCGCTGAAGTATTACAACAGGTCAATGATACGGTCATGAGATCCACCGTTCGCAACTACTTCGTAACCGCCTTCTACTGTTCCATCCACCAGCCAACCGGAACCATGCGATATTGCAGTGCAGGGCACCCTTCCCCCTTTCTCTACAGGAGAAACAGTAAGGATATTGTTGAACTGCAGACACGGG
This sequence comes from uncultured Leptospiraceae bacterium, assembly GCA_964345775.1. Taxonomy (GTDB): domain Bacteria; phylum Spirochaetota; class UBA4802; order UBA4802; family UB4802; genus M55B154. Next base: position 15,014 of record CAYFSO010000047.1, read on the forward strand.
GGAGGGCCATGGGAATATTTGATGAAATTTCACTGGAAGAAGAAGAGATCACCATGTATCCAGGTGACCGTCTAATATTGTATACCGACGGGATAACCGAATGCGCATCGCCGGGTGGACAGATGTTCGGTGAAGAACGGCTGCTCTCCTTCATAAAAGAAAATGCTGACGCAAACGCAGGGTTACTCTTTGAAAAATTGATGTCAACCCTGCATGATTTTTCCGAGAAAGATTCATTTGATGATGACATTACTTTAATGGTGCTTGACAGGAAATAACTTGAATAATGACAATTATCTATATAGATTAAACCATTGAGAGCTGCTATGGAAAACAGAATATCTATAGGGATCAGGGATAACATACTTTTGATCAAAATCGAGGGAGAAATGAGGGCTGGCAATAGTTTCGCTCTCAGTGAAGTTTTGCCTGAGTATGTCTCAAAAGTTCAACGGCCGTTGAAGGTAATGATTGACCTTTCAGGTTGTACCTACATGGATTCCACATCCATAGGCTTTATTATACTGCTTGAAGCACGCTGCAGGCAGTATAACGCGGAGTCTGTTACAATTATCAACCCTTCTGAAAGTTCCATGAAGCATATTAAAGCCCTTTCCGCCCTCCACAGTCTTCGTATAGAGAAAGATAAAAAGGCCCCTGATATACAGCTGTTTCCACTTGAAGTAGACAGTAAAAGCTTTAATAAAAAAGAAAATATCGAACTGATGTTTGATTCACACGCCATTCTCAGCCAACTGAGCGAAGAGAACAGGGAAGAGTTCGGAGAGCTGCTGGAAGAACTGAAGAGGGTGCTCGGGAACTAAAAAAGTACCCGGTATGCAGGCATACCGGGTACCAGCCTGCAATATATCAGGAGATTTAAGATGCTTTCCCCATTGCCGATGCGGCATCGTTTCCCTGCTCTAAATCTTTGGATCTTATAACCCTGCCTGTTGCATAGGACACCACGAATATTGTTACCAGGCTCATCACCATGGCAAAAGTCCTGAAGGGAAACTGTATGCCACCAACCGGATCATTCATGGGATACGGGATAAACGCGGGGAGGTTGAATATGGCTTCCCCTCCACCAAGGCGAAGTACCAGGCCCACCACGGCACCCGACATTGCCCCGAGATAATTGCTTCTCTTGTAGAACAGGGCCATTACCAGCTGTGGAAAGAGGATAACATACACCAGGTCGGCGCACAGGTACCAGAGTGCGTACACGCTCTGCACCGTAAGCGCAAGCCATGTTGCTATCCCGCCGATCACCAGCACCGAAAGACGTATGGATCTACGTATAATCTTATCGGAAGCGCCCGGGTTCACCAGTGGCCGGTATATGTTCCAGCTGAACATTGACGATGCTGATAGTATGGATGAATCAACCGATGACATGACAGCCGCGGCTACCGCACCCAGTCCCAGTGCTGCCACAATGGGAGGTGTCATTTCAAGCAGGACATAGGGTAACACCATGTTTGCAGACGGTGTTGCTCCCAGGCCGCTGGCAGTCCAGTCAAAGGAAGTGCCCGCCATGCCAATAAGTACCGCGGGAACCGCCATCAGCAGGCAGCCGAAACCAGCTATAACCGAAAGGCGTACTGCCGACTTGTCGTCCTTTGAGGACAAGACCCTCTGGAAATACACCTGCCATGGGATACCGCCGAATATTAGCAGTAACGCGTAATCACTCCAGACCCAAACCGAGTTGCCCCAGTCGGCATTATTACCGGCAAAGGCGGATAAAGGCGGTATGAGGGACAGCCCCTCCGAGAATGTTTGCCGGTATCCTGCTACGGCGGCGTCCAGGCCTCCCACGCCGTTCAACGCGAAGGGTATGGCCAGACCAAGCCCCCCGATAATGAACAGCAGCTGTATCACGTCGGTATACGCAACGGACCACAACCCCCCTATCATGGTATACAGTATGGCGATACTGGACGAGACCACGATGGCCGTAACGATATCCATGTTAAAGATGGTGGCGAATGTGATACCAAGTGCTGCCAGTATGGCCGCGCTCCAGAATATTTCCCCGATCAAGGCGGGAATGAACAGCACTGATGCTGTCTTCTTGCCGTACCGTCTTTCAAATACGTCGATGAGGGTGGTAAACCCGTATTGCCTCATCTTTTTCGCGAAGAACAGGCCACCCAGGATAAGACTGAGCGCATAGCCCCAGGGTGCCTGTGCCCAGACCAGACCCATGGACGAATCGAAGACCGCTTCGCTTGTGCCGATTATATAGCCGCCCCCTACCCAGGTGGCAGTCATGGTGAATATGCCTATCATTGCAGGCATTCTTCGTCCCGCAAGAAGGAGTCCTTCTGATGTTTTCTGCTTTGACTCCTTCTTACTGGCATATACCCCGGTGAAAAGAACCACCAGGTAAAAACCAACAGTTGTAAATATCCCTAACGTTAAAGTACTGATAACAACCTCCTCTTGTGAATGGTCTTTATTTGCCAAACCAGTTGATGGGTTCTGTACCATGGTTCTGGTAAATATGTTTTACCTCGGTATATTCTTCCAGACCCATCTTTCCCAGTTCGCGTCCCATGCCTGACTGCTTATAGCCGCCCCACGGGGCCTGGGTGAAATACACGTTGAAGTCATTCACCCAGACAGTGCCGAATTTCAAAGCCCGAGATACCCGGTATATCCTGTCGGGATCACGGGTCCAGAAACCGGCAGACAGTCCGTATATGGTACTGTTGGCCCTGAGTACCGCTTCTTCCTCGGTATCGAACTTCTCAATGGTTATTACAGGGCCAAACACTTCTTCCTGTACGATCTTCATGTCACTGGTGCATTCGGTAAACAGGGTGGGCAGGTAAAAGAATCCCTTTTGTAATTCCAGGTCACCTGGCCTTGCACCGCCCAGTACCAGTTTTGCGCCTTCTTCCCGGCCAATGGCCACGTACCGTTCCACCTTGTCACGGTGCTCTGCCGAGATAAGAGGTCCCATCTGCGTGTTCTCATCAAAGCCGTTCCCTATGGTGATCTTCTTCATGCGTTCTACCAGGGCATCCACCATCTGGTCATGTATGGAGGACTCCACCATCACCCTGGCACCGGCCGAACATATCTGGCCGGCGTGAAAGAATACCCCGTTGAGAACGTAATCTACTGCCGTATCGAAGTCAGCGTCAGCAAAAATGATGTTGGGATTCTTACCACCAAGCTCCAGGGCGATCTTCTTCACGTTATCACTGGCAGCCTTGATTATCTTCTTACCGGTTACGATGCCGCCTGTAAAGGAGATGAGATCAACATCATGGTTCTCTGAGAGTTCCGCCCCAACATTGTGTCCCGGCCCCAGCACGGTGTTCACCACGCCTGCTGGAAAGCCTGCTTCTTCCGCAAGCTCGGTAACCCGTATGGTTGTCAGCGGGGTGATCTCGCTTGGCTTCATAACTATGGTACACCCTGCCGCAAGGGACGGCGCCATTTTCCAAGATGCCTGCAGCAACGGATAGTTCCACGGCGATATCTGTCCGCATACCCCCACCGGCTCACGAACAACCATACTGGTAGTATTGGGGACGGGGGACTCTATCATCTCGCCCCCGTCCTTGTCGGCCAGCTCGCCGAAGTATCTGAAGATCCCGGCGATATCGTCCATGTCCCACAGGCTCTCGGTTACCGTCTTGCCGGTGTCGAGGGATTCAAGTTCGGCAAGCTCCTGCCGGTTAGCCTCGATGAGCTCACCAAGCCGGTACACCAGCCTGCCCCGCTCTGTTGCAGGGGTAGCGGCCCACTGGCCGTTATCGAAGGCCTGCCGTGCAGCGTTGATGGCCGCCCGGGCATCCTCCCTGTCAGCCTCCGGAACGTCGGCAATCACGCTGCTGTCATATGGATTTATGATCTCACGGGTTTTGCCTGACAGGGCATCAACCCATTTTCCGTCTATGTACATCTTCTTGTGTATCATGTGTGTATCCTCATACCGCCGTTTTTTTCTTCTTGTGCACGTAGAAGTGCACTTCTTCCGGCAATGCCGCTTCGTTGTCCAGGATGATGTCAGCTGCTTTTTCGGCGATCATCATCACCGGGGCGTAAATGTTACCGTTGGTGATATACGGCATTACGGAGGCGTCAACCACCCGCAGGTTCTCAACGCCGTGCACCTTAAGGTCGGCGTCAACAACTGACATGTCATCGTATCCCATCTTGCAGGTGCAGCTGGGGTGATACGCGCTCTCTCCTTCACGTGCCACGAAATCAAGGATCTCCTCATCAGTCTGCGCGTCTTTACCCGGAGCGATCTCGGCACCCCGCAGCTCGTCGAAGGCGGGCTGGTTGACAAGATTTCGGGCAGCCCTGATGGCTTCCACCCATTCCTTTCGCTCCTGCTCTGTGGACAGGTAGTTGAAAAGTATGCCTGGATATTCTTTTGGGTTCGCTGACTTGATCTTCACGTGTCCCCGCACGTCGGTATTCATGGGGCCCACGTGCAGCTGGAACCCGTGTCCCTCGTTTGGCGCGGAACCATCGTACCTGATGGCGATTGGTAAAAAGTGGAACTGCAGGTTTGGATATTTTACCCGGTCGTTCCCCCTTATAAAGCCGCCTGCCTCGAAGTGATTGCTGGCGGCTACTCCTTTTTTCTGGAAAAGCCACTGGAAGCCTATCTTCGGCTGGTTGTAGAATTTCAATGATGGGTACAGGCTTACCGGCTTCTTCGCCGCCCACTGTACGTACAGTTCAAGGTGATCCTGCAGGTTCTCACCTACACCGGGCAGGTTATGCACCACGTCGATACCAAGTTCTGCAAGTTCGCTGGCATTCCCTATACCGGAAAGCTGCAACAGCTGCGGTGAATTGATGGCACCGCCGCACGAGATGATCTCGCCGCCGTATACCTTCTTCTTGCGAAAACCCTTTTTGTACTCAACACCGATAGCTTTTTTCCCATCAAACAGTATTCGTGTTGCATGGGCTTTCAGTATGACGTCAAGATTCTTCCGGTGTTTTACCGGGTGCACGTATGCCCGTGCGGCGTTCCACCTGCGGCTCCTGTATATGGTACCGTCAAACTTCCCAAAGCCTTCCTGGCGGTAGCCGTTCACGTCATCTGTAAGCGGGTAGCCTGCCTGTTGCACTGATTCGAAGAAGGCCCTGAACAACGGGTTATCGCATTCAGGCGTAGTAAGGTATAGGGGACCGCCCGTTCCCTGGTACTTATCAGCTCCCATCAGGCGGTATTCGAACCGCTTGAAATACGGGAGACAGTGTGCATAGTCCCAGTTTTCAAGTCCTTTCACCTTTCCCCATTTCTGGTAATCCAGGGCGTTCCCCCGGATGTAGATCATGCCGTTTACACAGCTGGATCCGCCCAGCACCTTGCCGCGTGGCTGGTAGATACGCCTGTTGTGCATGTATGGCTCTGGATCTGATTCGTAATACCAGTTATAGAATTTACCGGACAACGGGTACGTAAGTGCTGCCGGCATGTGTATTCGAAAGTCAAGCCTGTGGTCGTTTCGTCCCGCCTCAAGTACAAGCACCCTGTTGCGGGGATCGGCGCTCAGCCTGTTGGCCAGCACGCTTCCGGCGGATCCTCCGCCAACGATAATGTAGTCATAGTTACGTTTAGTCATGTTGCCTCCGTCTTAATTATTCTATTGCGTCTTCCGGGCTTGAATGATCCCGTATCTTCTCTACACGTTTTCTTAAAAGCAGGTAATGCATTGTTATGCTTGCCAGTGCCTTCATCGGTTCACCCGCCTGTATGTCCAGGGCGGTCTCAACCCAGTTGTCCACCGTTTGCATCCTGAACTCGGGATCCTCGTAGAGGGCATAGTCGTAGGAGCTGAACCCCAGCTGGAGAGCCCCCATGATCCATTCGTACACCGGGTTGTGGGTCATCCTGGCAAGCTTCATATTCAGATCCCTGTCCATCTCACCCACCGTGGTCATATCGGTTTCATCCTGCTGCAGGTACTCCTTGAGGCTCATTGCTCCCTCAACAAGGGTTTTCTTCTCTTCTACTGTACCCCTTGCGATTGCGATGGAGGTGATGGCACGGTCAATGCTCTCCCGGAACTCTATAATATACTCAGGCGACACCCGGTGCTGTTTCAGGTACAGTGCCAGCGATTCGCTCACGTTGGCCACGTCCACCTGTTTCACGTACGCGCCGCCCCGGGCACCCTTCCGTATCTCGATGAGGTCTTTCTGCTTCAATGCCCGCAATGCCTCGCGGATAACCCCCCGGCCGGTCTTAAACTGCATCTGCAGCTCCCGCTCGCTGGGTAACCGGTCACCCGGGTTTATCTTGCCGCTTATGATGGCCGCCTCGATCTGCAGGGCCACGTCCTCGCCGGCCCGCCCCACCCTTACGGGGGTGAACATGGGTTCGCCGTTGCCTGAAAGGCCGTTTTCACTCACTTGCTGCACCCTCCTTGATTGGTACTACCATTTAATTTTTAGTATACGTTTGCCGTTTCCATGACAGGCGTAACACCTGCTGGAGTGGGCATATTGGTACGTTTATGGTTACATTTTGTCGTTAATGACTGCTTTTGACCGGTATTTCCGCGGATTCAGCAAAATTACCAGGTTAGATATGCCTCATAATGGTAGTACCATTCTTTACGGGGTTAGGTTTTTGTCAAGGGGTTTTTGGCATTTTTTTATTCTTTACCCTCCCCTCTGATCCCCGCCAGCCTCCTGGCGGTGGCCTGCTTCTCCTTCATGTTCACCAGCCTCAATATCATAATGCGCTGGGCCCGAGGGTGAGATGGGGACGCCTTTGGGCATGTGAACTGGAAGGCAGGGCAATTATGTAATACAACATAATATATTTCTTGACAGCTTATTTGTTTTGTAGTATGCATTACCAAATCCACAGCCGATCTTACCATAATCAACCACTTCCTTACCGTACGTACAAGCAGTAATACTTCTGTCTTCTTGATACAATACTTTCTGATCTCCATGACCGACTATAAAAATATAATTGGAGGTCGTTTATGAGCGATGTTAAAACAAAAAGTCCCTGGTTGCGCCACTACG
>CAYFSO010000048.1:0-21908 GCA_964345775.1 uncultured Leptospiraceae bacterium
CATCTATCAACACATGAAAGAAAGGATAGAAATACACTATACCGAGGGGAAACAACTATACCGCGAAGGCAGATACAGGGATGCAGAAGAAAAATTTGAAAAAGTCATCTCTATAGACCCTGAACACAGGGGTGCAAGGGGATACCTGCTCATAACCCGCGAGGCGATGAAAGATCGTGCGGAAAAATACTATGAGAGAGGTATGTACTTCAAGAAACAAAACCATTATGTTGATGCCCTTCATGAATTTCTTACTGCACAAAAAAAAGATCCTGGTTACAAGGACACAGACCAGCAGATCAGGTCACTGCGCACAACTGACCAGATCAGGAGCGAATTCACCACGATGTATGAATACGCTAAAAAGCTGCACCTGAAAAAAAAGTATAAGTCTGCCTACAATTATTGCCTCAAGGCTGAAAAGTACGATCCCCACAGCATAGAGCTGATAACCTTGAAAACAAGGGTGCGTATAGCCCTTGACCAGAAATCCAGTGAAGTAACCAACAGGGCTGAAGACCTGTATAACCAGGAAAAATACACGCAGGCAGGGAACCTGGCCGCACGGGCACTAAAATTAAATCCCTGGGATACTAATGCAAAAGAGATCAGAAAAAACGCCAACCAGAGCATGCGTCTGAACGGCATGTACGCAAAAGCAGAGAACTACTACAGGAAGGGAGACTACTTTACCGCGTACAAAATTTTTAGAAGGATAGAGCTTAAAGAACCCGGGTTCCTGGATACAGGCAATTACCTGTCCACGATTAAAAGCAGGATTAGAAAGAATATAGACACATACTATAACAGGGGAATGCGATATTACGAAAGCGAACGTTACCAGCAGGCCATAGACCAGTGGGACAGGGTACTCCTGGTTGATCCAGATCATGAGAAGGCCCGTGAATACAGGGAACGCGCAATGGCAAAACTTGAGATTCAGGGATCCCTGGAAAATGACTGATCAGTGATAAAGCTTGCTTTTACCGGTAACCAGGTACTTCACCCCTTCATCCAGGCCTTCCAGCGTCAGTTCGAACATGGGAAATATTTCCCGTATCAAGCGGGTGGTTTGTATATAGCCCCATGATCTCATCGGAAGAGGGTTGAGCCATATGGCATCCCTGAATGTTTCCCGCAATTTCTGCAGCCATGCCATGCCGGGTATGTCATTATGGTACCAGTAGTCAATGGCACCGTTTACCCATGTCAGTTCGGATGGCGCCATCTCCGCGTCACCCACGATAACCAGCTTGTAATCGGGGTCCACCGTTCTCAAAAAATCCATGGTTGAGATTGATTCATTGCGCTCAATGTCCTTCCACAGGTCCTGGTATATACAATTGTGAAAATAATAATGCTTGAACTTGTTTATCTGTGATGAAGCAGCAGAAAACAACCGTTCCACAAGCTGTGAATACGGGGTCATGGATCCCCCCACATCCATCAACAGGACAAGTTTTGCTGCTTTTTTTTCTTTTTTCTGCCAGACAAATTCTATCTCGCCGGCGTTCTTACTGGTTTTATCAATTGTACCATCAACATCTAGCTTCTCTTCAGGGCCAATCTGGAGAAGGGCACGCAAATGAGACAGCGCAACCCGCATCTGTCGGGTATCAAGGGTGATCTTGTTGGAATAATTTCTGAATGTGCGTTTTTCAGCGATCTGCACCGCCCGTTTATGCCGTGAAACCCCCTGCCCTATTCTTACACCGGCAGGGTTATACCCCCACGCACCCTGTGTTGATCTGCCGCCGGTACCAATGGCCTTATTACCACCCACATGTTCCTTGAAATGTCCCTGCTTTAACTGTTCCTCGAAATTCTTGATGACATCATCAAGGTCCAGTTGCTCTATCTGCTTTTTCTCTTCTTCGGATAGTTTTAACTCTTCAACCTTTTTCAGGCCTTCAAGTATCTGTTCCAGCAATTCATCGGTGGTTTCAATATCCCTGAAGGTATCCAGAAATGCCAGGTCATACCTGTCAAAATGCACCTCGTTCTTAACAAGTATGGCACGTGCAACATGGTAGAACCTGGTAAGACTGGTATCATTGAGATTGGCAGCAAGGGCATAATGCAGTGTCAACCATTCGTGAAGTGATACCGGCACGCCGCGTGATTTGAGATTGAAAAAGAAATTAATAAACATCCCTGGTCCTCATGCTTGAATTGAAAGCATAGTGGTTTTTCCCGGAACTTGCGATAAGATCAACATCCTCTTTTTTCTTCAACAGGGCACCCAGAAAGGGTATCTCCTTCTCGATAGTCTTGGGTGAAACACCACCAGCCATTAACGCCTGTATCCAGTCGATCAACTCGCTGGTTGAGGGCTTTTTTCTCAACATATCGAACTGTCGTATCCAGTAAAACTTTTTCATGCATTCCCTTACAAGCTTCTTCTCAATGTCAGGAAAATGGACCTTCACGATATCCTCCATCAGGTCTTCCTCCGGGAATTCAATAAAGTGGAAGACGCATCGCCGCAGAAACGGGTCGGGAAGCTCCTTCTCGCTGTTTGAAGTAATTATCACTATGGGACGTTGTTTTGCCCTTATGGTCTCATGGGTTTCCGGAATGTAAAATTCCATCACGTCAATCTCATGGAGAAGGTCATTGGGGAACTCTATATCTGCCTTGTCGATCTCGTCGATCAAAAGGACCACCTGCTTTTCAGCGTTAAAAGACTCACCAAGCTTACCAAGTTTTATATACTGTTTGATATCAGAAATATCACCGTCACCAAAACGGGCATCATTCAATCGCTGTACCGTGTCATAAACGTACAGTCCTTCCTGGGCCTTTGTGGTTGACTTGATATTCCACACGAGCAGTTCCATGCCCAGGCCCTGTGCTATAGACTGGGCCAGCAGGGTTTTACCGGTACCCGGTTCACCTTTTACCAGCAGCGGCCTGCCAAGGGCTATTGCCACGTTCACGTTATCCTTAAGCTCCTGGGAGAGCACGTAATCACTGGTTCCTTTAAAGTAATCCATAATCAGCATCCTCTATCATATTTATTACGTATTTATTACATTATAGTACCATGGGCCATAATGTATCCAAAGATTTCAATTAGAATTTGATAATATGTGGATTATAGACTACCTGTCAGACAAGCTGAACCATTACTTTTCTGGTTCTTGGGCCATCAAACTCACAAAAATATATACCCTGCCAGGTACCCAGAACCAGCTTTCCGTTTTCCATCATGATCATCTCTGAACATCCAATAAGTGAGGATTTTATGTGGGACGGGGAGTTCCCTTCCATGTGAGCGAAATTCACAGATTCCATTTTAAGGTGCGCCAGGCCTTTCAGTATATCCTTTTGCACGGTAGGATCTGCGTTTTCATTGATGGTTATTGCCGCGGTGGTATGTGGTGTGTATACACAGCATATGCCATCATCCTTACCTGATCCGCTGATGAACTTCTGGACCTGTGACGTTATTTCCACCAATTCCTCTTTACTACCTGTTTTGACATTAAATGAATGCATATGCTATCCCTGCGCGGTCTCCTTGACCAGGAGTTTTGACCTCTCGTGGCAGAGATTCTCCATCTGCCGCAGCTTGTTATTAACATCCGTGAAACGATCAACAACATGCATGTCAGTTTCAGCGCATGAAAGCTGCTGAATTATTTCGTCACATGCGTTCAGGATATCTTCAACCCTGCCGTCTACGTGCTCAAGTTTTTCTTCGTCAACCCTGGTTATATGTTCCTTCAAATATGCAGGCACGTAAATCCTATCCCGTTCCTCGATCTGACCGATGAGACGGTCCAAACGCTTTTCCAGTGTGAATAATTCTGAGATCAACTTTTCCCTGCCATGTTCCCTGGCAAGGTTTAAACACTTGTCCACTTCTTCCCTCATTGACCGTACTTTTTTACCGATCTGGGAACGGATCATTTTCTCTGACTCCTGTAAAGGATACGCATTATATCCTTCAAAGTTTTCATATAGTTTAAGTGATGCCTGCATGGCTGTTTCTCCCCGTACTCACGTGAGATATCGTAATCATGTTTTGAACATTTCTAATATAATTACTGAAATGGTATTTTGCAATAATTTTTATCTAAAATGCTCGCAGCACTACATTCTCGTTGACATTTTTGCAGTTCTTTAAGTAACATTTTAGTATACTGGATATATTGTAATATTGTTGGTACCTGGATACCCGTAATGAGTAAAATAGAGAAAACCCGTGAAAACATAAAAGTAACGGATCTTGATGAAAAATCAAGGAAAGAGTTATTCGACCGGTTCATCGACGCCGGCGGAGAAATCATCAAGGAAAAGCGGAAAAAAGGCCTGACGGAGTTTGACAGGGAAAAGCAGAAGCAATATCGTCAGCGTATTGAAGATCATTCTTCCCACCATAGGCCTCCAGCACCAGCCAGTCATTCCGGCAGCAAGCCAGCAGATGCAAAGAAACCAAAAAAAAGCGACACTGGCACATCATCTGCAAAAAAGCCCTCGTATATTGACAGGCTGATAAACAAATGGTCTATCAAGCTTCATCTCTATTTTATGCGTGTAACAGATTTCAGTACTTATTATTTCAATCCCGGGTTTCTTTCACAATTTAACCATGAATATAAAAACGCACTGCTCGAGCTGCAACTGGAATACCTGGAAATTTTCACTAAAAACAGGAAAACCGGGAATACAATAATTCAAAAACTGGACAGCCTCGATCCGCTTTATTTCGAAATTATCGAAATGGCAGCACAGGTATTCGACAGAACACTCATCAACGATATAGTTGACCATTCAATTTCCATGCCTGATATACCACAAAGAGTGAACGATCTGAAAAAACCGCTGATGGAATTATACAGAAAACTGTATATACTGTATCCTTACCAGCAACTAATATACAGCTCACTGGATAAAGCACTTGAATTACAGTTAAAGATGGAAAAAGGGAAAACCTCAACATATACTGCTCATCGTAAAAGGATTAAAAACAGTTTGTACACCATATATGCAAAGCTTTTCCCTCGTTTACACTGGCTGTTCTGCCATTACATGGGAACCGTCATAGATCTTACCGATCCTGTTCTTGGTAAAATAATGTATATATCCGATGACGAGCGTCCCGGACGCAGGGAAAGCCACAGTCCCCCCGTATTCCAGGCAACTGCTGTCACGCAATCACATGAAGATGTACACACCCGTGAAGAACAGGATACAGAACAAGAAGTTCAGGAGATCCCGGATCATATTACCCGGGGACTCAGGTTGATGAACATGGATACCATCGACGAGCTAAAAAAGAGATTCGACCAAAAAAAACAATTTGAGCATGTTTCCACCGATGACAAGATATTATACACCAGTCTGCTATTCTATAAATTTGATCATACATATTCTTTTATACTGACAACAAGTAAGATCAAGTTTGAGACACAGTTTACTGCTGACGGCAAGATAGATTACAGGTCACGTTTAACTGACCTGTATAACGAGATGAGAAAGGTCAACTCCACCTTCCAGAACTATCTTGACATTGTTACGTCTTACGAGAAAACAAGGCAGGAGCGCCCCCGGGGTAATGAACATTATATTGAATACACAAAACGTCTGAACCTGCTCGAAAAAAAACGAAATAATGAAGGAAGGCAGGCAAGAATGTTTATCAAATCCGTAATGGACAAGGTAAGCAACCAGTTACATGTGCTCATAGAAGACATGGAGGGGCAGAACAGGATAATCTCCAATCCCCAGGATATACTCGAATTCGACCTGGAGATCGAGGACAAGCAGAGCCTGCAGGGTAAAAAGATTTACCAGGCAATTTACGATGCCTACTGTTATGCCAGCGCACTTTCTTACAGGCTTAGCGAAGAAGGTGATCTATATGGCAAACTGGAATTCAGCGATGAAGAGGAACCCCTGCAAATTCAAGAAAAAGATGAGAAGAAAACTTCGGATATGGATGATAAAACCAGGGATAATGATGCAACGTCTGAAACAGGATCAATACTTGATGAACTTGATGACCTTATCTGATATATCAACCATCCCTCATCTCGTTTCTTCTTCTTAGCAGAATAGTACCCCTGTCATCTGCTCCTGTAACATCCCTGTAGGGGGTTCCTTTCCTGTCCTTCTTTATCTCATCAATCTCTTTCCCGGGTAAACTATTAATACCTCCTGCTAAAGTAGCCAGCGTACCTTCTTTTTTCCCACCAACCGAGGGACCTCTCCCAACGATAAACCCTGCGTCCATCATTGCCCGGCGTACCTGTGGGGCGGCTGAATAGGTGGTAATTATCGCTTTCGGATTGACACGTTCATAGATCAGCTCGAAGAACTCAACTGTCCAGAGTTCAGGGTTCTTTGCCGGCGAGAAGGGGTCATGGAATACAGCATCAAATAGAGGCATATCACATCTTTCAAGTGTTTCCCGTGCATCACTAAAGATCACCTTGATGGAGAACATAACATCACTGTACTCCCCGTGCACTACAGCATGAACGATCTTCTGGTACAGCTCATCCCTCTGGTCATTAAACCGTATCCCCTTAATAATATTGACAACCGCTGGTTCATTCTCAAGGGATATCAAGTGTACGTGATCAAATATATTCTCATTTCTACAACATGCCATAAGTGCCAGGATATTATATCCAAGCCCGAAGCCCACATCCAGAACATGAATTTCGTTTTTTTTACTATCCAGTAACCCTGAGGGGATCACGTGTTTGTGCAGAGCCTCGTTATACGCACCGGACATGGAGTGCATCGCCTGATCATATTCATTCACATGAACACTGAAGCTCCCATCACCGGTCATAACACACGAATACTCTTGCCCTTTATCATCATTTTTCATCTTTCTTTACAGGACTGCCCTCATGGGAGTGATAACCTTCATCTGTCTTTTGTAACCTGGTGTTGATATCCTCATCAATTATAAAATCAACGAGAGCATGGCATTTCATTTCTCCACATTTAATCACAATAATTTGCGGTTCATGTACTCCGTTTTTCAATTGTATAGTATTACCCCACTCTGAATTATCAGGGTTCCGCTGCATTATCATTGCTCGTAACAGCATGGTACTTCTTTCCCTTGCCGAGTTAATAATTCTTTCCCTGCAGTCAGTACCCTCGCATTGGGGGTCTTCCATCGTGGTCTGACCCTGTACGAGAACTCGAATTTTGTTCTCATGGATTCCCTCAAATTCAACTTTTTGCCTCTTCTGGGTTTGTGCGCATCCGTGGATATTGAACATAATTATCAATAACATCACACCCTTAGCCAGTACACCTCTCCATACATCCATAATTATTACTCCTTCAAAGGATCTCATGTATTTTGGAAGCAGGCAAGCCATCCACCATATTTTTGCTACCAATACGGCCATACATTCAAGGACATTTTTATTGGCATATATTATCCTCTCGGCAGGCATGAAAAAGAAAGAGGATGAAAATTCAGGATTTTCATCCTCTTTCTACTTGAATAAATTGTAATACATTTTGGGTACAATCCTGTACCTAACTCTCTTTACCGCCTTTTTGCGGTATAACAAGTAAAGTGATGGAGTTGTAGTTCCCTGCGTCACTTACCTGTAATTAAAATAATATCCCGGTTCGGCAAAGTCAAGAAATGGTACAATTTCTATTAAAAACTGTTAATGGCTGCATCAACAGTATCAAATACCTTTATCATTGATGTGACCTTGGTCAACTCCAGGACCCGCTGTACCTCCTGGTTTGGAGAAGCAAGGCGTAACTGTGATTTAAGGCTCTGGTTGATATTCAGAAAAATTCCTATGCCCGAGCTTGTTATCATCTTCACATCAGAAAGATCGATCACCATTTTTTTGATCCCCTTGCTTACTATGGCCTGCTGAAGCTTTTCCTTGAGATCGGGTACATCAAGCGTATGAACTTCCTGCATATTGATTTTTATGACATAAAGGTCATTACCTTTATCCTGAAGTTCTATCATATTCTACCTCTTCCCACCATTCATTATTCTTAGTATCAAGAACATATTGTTTCTTTTTGATAACAGACAAGCTGATTGTACTTGAACAGTGCAAAAATAGTCAATTATATTTTTTTCACTGTTCTGACCGTACATTGATCTGTTTTTTTTGAAAGAGTACACGCCTAATATTACACTTGACTTATTCAAAATGGTATTCTTTATTTACATAGAATGATATATTCGCACCGGGAAAAACGCGTTTAAAGTTATTGATTGGTTGTAATTTATGATTTTATCACACAATCTGAAAAAGAGCGATATAATAACCAACTGCAAGGCAAAAGACCGGTGGGATCTCATAGATACCATGCTCGATCAGGCGGTTAAGAACAAGTATGTAAATCCTGATGACAGGGAAACTATCAAAAAATCACTGTTTGACCGGGAAAAATCCATGAGCACCGGTATCGGCAAAGGTGTGGCGATTCCCCATTGTACAAATGCGAAGGTAGATGACGTGGTCATTATAATGGCATTATGCCAAAAGGGGATAAATTTTGATGCAATCGATAATCTTCCCGTCCAGATAGCCATATTGCTGATAGTTCCCAAAAATAAGCTCACCCAGCATATCAAGACCCTTGCAAATATCGCCAAGATCATGAATGACGATGCTTTTCGTGAACAGTTAATAAGCGCCAGGAGTGCCGACGGGATATTAAAGATAATCAAGGAATATGAGAATCCACAAAAGAAGTAACCCAAATGGAACCTATTTCGCGCCTTACTAATACGGACAGGATGGAAGAGGACGAAGACCGTTCTCTGCGGCCGCATACCATAGACGAATTCATCGGCCAGACCCGGATAGTTGATAACCTGAAAGTCTTTATCAAGTCCGCCAATATGCGGTCCAGCACCCTGGATCATGTTTTGCTTGCGGGCCCACCCGGACTTGGCAAAACTACTCTTGCACTCATTATTGCACGTGAGCTGGGTGTAAACATGAAATCCACTTCAGCCCCCGCCATTGAAAAGGCTGGAGACCTCGCATCCATACTGACCAGCCTTGAAGACAATGATGTGCTGTTTATTGACGAGATACACCGGCTCACGCCCGCCATAGAAGAGATCCTTTATCCGGCCATGGAGGACAGGTGCATAGATATCATAATCGGCCAGGGTGTGGGAGCAAAGAGTATAAAGATACAGCTTTCTCCGTTTACACTGGTAGGTGCGACAACCCGTACAGGTCTTCTCACTTCAGCGCTTCGTGACAGGTTTGGCATACCACTGCGGCTGAACTACTATGAATCCGAAGACCTCAAACATATCGCCACGCGTACTGCGAAAATACTTGGCGTTGACATCAGTGAAGAAGCAGCTCTTGAGATTGCAAAACGATCAAGACGTACACCCAGGATTGTTAACAGGTTGTTGAAAAGGGTAGCTGATTTTGCCACCGTAGAAAAACAAAAGACCATTGATCTTGACATAACGGGTTATGCCCTTGAAAAACTGAACATCGACCCCATGGGGCTTGATGACATGGACCGCCGCATTCTTTCCACAATTATGGAAAAATATGACGGTGGCCCTGTTGGTATAAAGACAATAGCAATATCGGTAGGTGAGGAAACAGATACGCTGGAAGACTATTACGAACCGTTTCTTGTCCAGGTTGGCATGTTGAAGCGAACACCCCGCGGCCGAATGGCCACAAGGCTGGCATACGATCATCTCGGTATTAAATGTTCCATCGCCACTGAAGAGATGAATACCCTTTTTGATGATCTTGACTGATACATACCTGCAAATGAATAATGATCATACACGATAAACCATTTATTTTAGAAATACATCAATTTAGGTTTATAGTATATACTACGACCCCTTATTAAAATGGTATCCATTCATGAAAAGAGATTTTAAATACAGGGAAATACCCTATAACTATACATCATTTTCTGACCGTGAGATCATCCTCAAGTATTTTGACGAGGAAACATGGTCGATCATAAACGCCCTCAGGCAGCGCAGAAGAACCGGGAGAAGCGCGAAGCTGCTTTTTGAGAATCTCGGGGACATTTTCATAATCGACAGGAACCCCTACATCTACAATGATCTCCTTGAAAACAGGAAAAAGCTGAAAAAACTGAGAAAACAGCATCAGCAACGCCTGCAGGTAATTGAAGAAGGCGCTGACGACCTGGAGCTGGTTACAAAACTTCTTGAACGTGTGCGCGTCATCGAAGACCGCTTTTTTACGTCTTTTCGCCATGAACGACGAAGACGCCTCAAAATACTTCTCACTCTTAAGACCATAACCCGTGCAGGGAATATACATTTTTCCGCTTTTCACAAGGTATCACATGCAACAGATGCAACCGACTGGCGTGTTGAATATCCCGCTGTAGTAGTATATCCCGACTCTGTGCAGGAAATAATGGCACTGGTGCGGGCCGCTCGTCGGCTTGATCTCAGCATCGTCCCCCGTGGCGGAGGCACTGGTTTGACCGGCGGCGCTGTTCCACTCAATCGTAATACCATGGTCATAAATACCGAAAAACTGGTTACCATCAATCCGGTACACACGGTAGTGGACCGGGGACGGGAAATTCCCGCCATCGAGGTGGAGGCAGGGGTAGTAACCGATGATGTCATCAAGTACTGCCAGCAGCAGGACTATATTTTCGCTACTGATCCAACATCCGCCTGGGCATCTACCATAGGTGGTAATATCGCGGAAAATGCCGGCGGAAAAAAATGTGTCATGTGGGGCACATGTATAGATAATTTATTATCCTACCGGATCGTCGATGCGGAGGGAAACCTGCTGGAAGTGAGACGTATAAACCACCCATACAGGAAAATCCTTGAATCTGATTCCGTCATTTATGAAGTATACAAAATACATCCATCAAAGGATGAAACATTCCTTCGAACAATTGATTTGAAGGGAACCGACATAAGGAAGAAAGGACTGGGCAAGGATATCACCAACAAGGCAATGGGTGGCGTCCCCGGCATACAAAAAGAAGGGGGGGACGGCATAATTGTTTCTGCCACCTTTGTTCTATATGAGCCATTCAACCATTGCAAAACCATATGCCTTGAATTTTTTGGGAACAACATGGTGTATGCCTCACGGGCCATAGTGGAGATCATGGAAAAATTTGCAGACAATGACACCGTGTATCTCACTGCCCTTGAGCACTTTGATGAAAAATACGTTATGGCTATACAGTACAGGAACAAGTCCCGGCGCACCGAGATACCCAAGGCCGTACTACTGATTGATATTGAAAGCAATGATCAGGGAAAACTCGATTCTGCATGCCACAACATGATCTCAATGGTACAGCAATACAACACAGAGGGCTTTATCGCTGAAGACAGTGCTTCCAGGGAACGTTTCTGGAAGGACAGGAAAAACCTCG
Organism: uncultured Leptospiraceae bacterium; assembly: GCA_964345775.1. Taxonomy (GTDB): domain Bacteria; phylum Spirochaetota; class UBA4802; order UBA4802; family UB4802; genus M55B154. The sequence goes on from CAYFSO010000048.1 coordinate 11,395, forward strand.
GGGCAATCGCACGTCATACAAATGCATTCAAGCTGAACGAGGATATTGTTATCCCCCTTGATAAAATACCCGAATTTGCCGATTTTATCGAGAAGCTGAATTTACAGAAGGAGCTAGCAAATTACAATGCTGTTATTGATGATATTCAACAATACCTTCAAACCATTACGAACACTGACGAAGACGAATTCATAGAAGGCAAAATCCAGGATTACCTTAAGAAAATTCTTTCTCTCAGGAAGACTTTTACGGATTATGCGGAGAATATCGACACTCCTGCCAGGGAATATTTTAAGTATGATTCTTCCTTTGCCAGGGACAATCGAACACTTTTTCAGCTTATACAGGAAGGTGTAATTACATTTGATTTTAAAAGGGACGTGATTAACGCCTTCCAAAACATTTTCCATGGGTACGAAAACCTGGTTGAAGAATTTAACGAGATCGTGCTGGCACAGGAAAATCGCAGGATAATAATTGCCACCCACATGCATGCAGGTGACGGGAACGTGCATGTAAACATTCCCGTACATTCAAATGATTACGCGATGATGCGTGAGGCTGATATCACCGCCGGTATCGTGATGGAGCAGGTGGTACAGCTTGGAGGGGTAATATCCGGTGAACATGGTATCGGACTTACAAAATTAAAGTTTATAGACCAGGAAGCTCTTGACAGGTATAGCGAGTATAAAAACCAGGCAGATCCTGATAACACATTCAACCCCGGCAAGCTCAGCAAAGAGTTTAACCTCGAGCGGGCATATACGCCATCATTCAACCTGCTCGAACTTGAAGCATTTATCTTAAAAGCTGCTGACCTGGAGAAGCTTTCCAATTCAATCGCTTCTTGTGTTCGATGCGGCAAGTGCAAGGGAGTATGCAACACCCATTATCCCGGCGGTACCATGTTTTTCAATCCCCGAAACAAGATCCTTGGCACTGCCCTGATCATGGAAGCCGTACTATACGATATCCAGACATCCAACAGCCTGAGTTTTCGTAATTTCAAGAAGCTGCGGGATATAACAGATCACTGTACAATCTGCCATCAGTGCCAGGTACCCTGCCCTGTCAATATCGATTTTGGAGATATTACCCTGGATACAAGGGCATTGCTGGTGCATCGAAAGAAATCACGGTTTAAACCTGTAACCACCTTCACGCTGTTTTACCTGAAGCAGAAAGGTTATTACATGAATAAATTGTTCAGGATACTTATACTGAAACTGGGCTACAGGGCGCAGCGGGCAGGATATTACGTCAACCGACCCATCGCCGCCATCACCAGCAGGATTATCCCGCTTATTGCCAACTACCTGAAGGGGAAATTCCCGCTTTCGGGAACAAAATCGTTGCGGGAACATTTAGGACTCAGCAAGAGAACCGCCTTTATTACCTTTCAGGATCCTCAGAAGGAACCGGCTCACAGTGTGGTCTACTTCCCCGGATGTGGATCTGAGCGTATGTTCCCGGAAATAAGCATGGCAACCATCGCCCTTCTCTATTATGCCGGTGTTCGTGTTGTACTGCCACCAGAATATCTCTGCTGCGGATATCCCATGCAGGCAAACGGCAAGACATCTGATGCAACCATCAAGACCAACGAGAACAGGGTTATTTTCCACAGGATGGCTGATATCATTTCCTACATGGATATTGACGGCATTATTGTTACCTGCGGCACCTGCTACGAAATGCTCAGCAAGTACCAGCTTGAGAACATATTTCAGGATGCAGAATTATACGATGCAAACGAGTATATTGCGCGGCACCAACTATACAGTACAGATACCAGCCATACTTCGCTACTCTATCATGATCCGTGTCATTCTCCTTTAAAACATGAAGGCTATGAAAACACGTTCAGTAAACTTTTTAATACCGTTCCTACCTGTGTTCCTAATTGCTGCGGGGAGGGAGGCACACTGGCCCTCTCCACTCCCGATATAGCAAATACACTGAGGGAAAGGAAAAAAGAGAATATCATGATTGCCGAACCCGGCGGAAAACATCAGACCATACTTACCACCTGCCCCAGCTGCGTGCAGGGATTGACACGAATTGACAACCCGCTGCATGTACGTGGAAAGTCGCTGGTGGTATATTGCGCCGAAAAATTCATCGGCCACCACTGGCAGAAAAAGTTTCTGCGTGATGTTACAAAGGGTGGTTATGAATACATACTATTCTAAAAACAGAAAGTCATCCACCTTCCTGGCTGGATGACTTCCATCTCAAAAACGGCATTGCCTGGATTTTAGCGTAATGATTCTTTCGCAAGCTGCGAGTTACTTACCGAAACATTATATACTACCTTTTCAACCTTCAGTTCCGTTTCTCCATAACCCTCAGCGCTTTTCATGATAACACGAAGCGGGGTTATTATGCCGTCAATGGTCTTGATATCATGATTTTCAAGTACCTTGTGCAGTTTCCCGTCCCTGTAGAGATCCAGTTTCACCACGAAATAGTCAGACTTACGAACGTATATAACAGACTTGTCATATACCTGCTTACCTTTTTTTCTCACGGCTTCTACCTTGTAACAATCTGAGCCAAGAACCTTCTCGTCTCCAAGGTTCTTGTAATTATAATCATCGATTTCTCTTGAAGCGAGGTCCTCGTAGTAAAAATGAGAATTCACAAAAGGCTTGTCCTTGTCCGCGGCAGCTATCCTTTTTACCCTTCCTGAAGAAAGGCGTAACCACTGATCATCGTCCCTGTTCTTATATGTATGGGTAAGAAGCTTGATCCTGGTCGGTTTGATAAACGAGATCAATACCTGCTCATTGCCACTTACCTTTTTCGCGATGGCTATGAATTCCTTTTCCATGGTCCTTCCGCCTTTTTTGATATACATGGTTACCTTTGTTTTGGCGGAATCGGGTTCTTTCAGAGAATCACTCTTGTCCATGATCTCCCTTCCGGTTAACGCGAAAATGGGTTGTACCATCAACGATACAAGTAATAATGCTATACATGTTTTCTTCTTCATGTGGCATTCCTCCTTAATAGAATTATTCGTTAGACCTTTTCTTTGTCCAGGTCAAAAAATCTTCCAAGGTAAAAGAAATCCCAGAAACGGGAATCAGATTCTGATTCCTGTAACGAGATCCCTGTAAGCTTAATGGTTGCTGGAAGAACAACCAGTGCACCAAGGGTGGTTGCGATCATGCTTATGGCTACCAGTATACTGAATAGAATGATTGGTTTGAAGTTCGACGCCACCAGCACGGAAAACCCGAAGATCAATGCCAGTGAAGTATATGTGATAGCCTTCCCGGATACCGACAACGTACCCCGTATCGTTTCATCCACCGTGTAGTCTTTGTTGCGAAGATGACGGTACGAGTTAAGGAAATGAACCGTATCATCAACACCAATACCGATCACGATAGATGCAATTATTGCAGTGGCAAGATCAAGCGATACACCAAACCAGCCCATTATCCCGAAATTTATTATAACCGCCGTGGTCATGGGGATCAATGATACAATTCCTGCTTTCCAGTTTTTGAATAACAGGAACACGATAAAAGATACTACCACGATGCAAAGGGCCAGGCTCATTATCTGGCCCATGACAATATAGTGCGCCATGCGAACCATAACCGCCGGTTCCCCCGTCACCTCGTAAGAATACCCTTCCGGGAGTGTTTTCTCAAGATGATCCTTAATATCCTTTTGTATTCTTTTGAATTCATTTGAACCAAGCCGGTATCCTTCTTTTTCCCAGACTCTTGCAAAAATATTTGAGGTCTGGAAATATGTGTCTACATAAGGTTCAAACTCGTCATACCGTCCGTCAAAGTTTGAGTCTTCACCGGAATAGATCTCGAGGTAATCCCAGATGGTACTCTTTTTATCCGGTATTGAATAATACTCGGGGTCACCGTTATTCATTGCCATGTGCATTCGCTTGATGAAATCGGTAAAACATTCCGTCCTGCCAATGTTTAAATGGCTGTTCTCCTCCGCCTCAAGCCAGTTACGGAGATCTTCAAGCGTTTTTAGGAATTCAGGGTCCTTAACCCCGTCTACTTCGCCCGAATTCACAAGGATATTGAGCCCGTACGAACCACCGAATTTCCTGCCAATTTCCCTGAGACTGCGTATAATGTAATCTCCTTCCTTGAAATACTCGATAATCGACGTTTCCACGTTCATACGTGTCATGCCAATTATACTGACCATCATAACACATACCACTGTCACGATTACCTTGCCCGGATGCTTCAGGGAAAGCCATGTAACGAATTGAACAATAAGGTCAACCAGTGTTTTTTTTACTTTTTTGTCTTTTCTAAGAAGCAGCTTCGGCATAGTGTGCGGCATGAGGACCAGCATGGCAGGGATCATGGTTGTTGATATAAATACCGTGAAAAGCACCCCTATTGCAGAAAAGATCCCCCATTCCTGGATAGCAGAAACCTGGTTGGTGGCAAGGGTCATAAACCCAATAAACGTGGTTATTCCTGCCAGCATTACCGTAATCGAAATATGGGACATGGAGAGGAGCAATCCACCTCTTTTACCTTCTGAACTTATACTGTCGAAATCATTATAATACTGGTTGAGAATGTGTATTGAATACGAACTGCCCACCGCGATCATCAATGGTGGTATGGAAATCCCCATTACCGTCATCGGCACCCCGAGGTGGCCCATTAGTCCTATTACCCAGAGATCAGACATCACAAGGGTAATAAAAGGTAATATAACGCCCCGTAAAGACCTGAAGTTGAAAAAGAATATTATTACAACCACCATCATCACAAGGGGCAGGTGAGTTTTCAGGTCGTGCTGCATATACTCGTTGATCTGGTGATTGATGATGGGAATACCCTGAACGGTTATGTTCAGATCATGATAACTCCTGGCAAGGCTCCAGAGTTCCCCCGTGATATCATCCTGGTCACGAACATTAATAAAACGAACCAGTATACCAAAGTCCGTTATCTTCCCGGTATCCGGGTTTCGGTAATATATACCCTTTTCAAAAGCAGGATTCCGTGTAAGCTTTTCCCTGAACTCCTGTATCTCTTCTTTGTTTTCAGGGATCTGGCGTTCACCTTCGTCATTTTCCGGTATAAGCTGTATAGCCCGCAGCGTATCATCTTTTCCTACCAGGTCTTTCATGGTAAGAGGGGAAATGATGGTATCCACGTATTCCTTTTTCTTCAGCCTGTAAGACTCATTGAGCTCCACCAGTATATCTTCCATGTCATCTTTTGAAAGCCGCGTATCATCAATTCCCAGTTTATTCATTTTTCTCAGGATAAGTCTAAGGTACAAATGGTCGTTCATGTAGACCTGGCGCAGCTGCAGCAGAGATACCGGCTCCTCTCCGATTAGAGACTTGAAAGTGTGAAGCCTTTTATCTTCTTTTTCCTCATCAAAATCCTTGTATTCTTCCAGGTCGCTGATAAGCTGATTGATCTTTTTCAGGGTGCCAGCTTCCCAGAGATCATCGGGATTCACGCCCATGAGCATGAACTTTCCGTTGTTACCGTATATCTCTTTTACTTTCTGGTTTTCAAGATATTCACTGTCCCGCTTTGGCATCATTGCATCAACTGAACTGTCAAACTTAACCTTATTAAGCCCTGAACCGAGAACAACAGTGATCACCACAAGCAGCAAGATAAACCAGATCGGTTTTTTCAGTACCAGGTCAATATAACGTGCCATAATTTTCCTCGATTATTATATTGCCTTATTCCGAAACTGGTGGTCCTGGATCTCATTCACCAGAAGGCCTTCGAGCAATAGATTTTTAAACGTCATTAGCGTTTTTTCAAGTGTGAGGTTATGTTCCAGTATAAAATCAGGGTTTAAAACCGTTGAAGCTGCACCGGTGATAAAACTTGTTACAAGCGCGGGATCAAATTCCTTGAACTTCCCTTCACTCATGCCGTCACAAATTGTCTGTTCAATTATTTGAACCTGCGCCTTCCTGAATTCCACCATCTTTTCACTGACATCAGGATAGTACAATTTTATATCCTGCAGCAATGGCATGGACACGTCACCAATTGCCAGGTATGCCTCCTGGAAATAACTGTTCAGCTTTTCCTCGGGACTTATTGATTTCTGGTAAATCTGGTTAAACTTGTACCTCATGTTGCTTATAATAAGATCAGCGATAAGCCTTACCAGTACATCCTTGCTGGAAAAATACTTATAAAAAGTTTTCTTCGAAATACCGCACCTCTGTGCCACCCTGTCGATGGTGATACCGCGTATCCCGAATCTCATTATAAGCTCTCTAAACGCATATATTATTTTTTCACGTACATCCATTTGCCAATACCCCGTGGAAACTCTGGAAACCGTAATAGTTTCCTCGGTATATGTCAAATAAAATTTACCTAAAGACCGGGTTTTCAATCTTCGATTAGAATAATAAACACAGCGGAGACCATTCAAACATGAAAAACCTGTATATCATAATAGTTTTAAGCCTTATTTTAAGTTGCAGCACTTCACCTGTGGAAAAAGGTGGGATATCCATTAATACTTATTCGAACTTTATAAAGTTATTTTTCGACAGGTATGTTGAAGATCTTCACCGGGCTGAATCTGTTGTACATCAAAGAGATCTCATAAAAAATCTCTCTCATCTACAGAAAATGAATGCAGGTGGGAAGCGTTATTACTTACTTGAACGGGAATCCATAACTGAGCTGCTCCAGTCTATTACCATAGAGAAATACAGGGATATCATACTCACCGGACCCGGCGGGCGGGTTTTGTATACCATGCACGAAGACAGTCTTTTTAACACCATCATTTCACGTAATGATGATCATTCAGCCCTGTACCAATGCTATAAAAACAGCATACAAGGAAACACGTATATACACCCCCCCTCTGAATATCCCGGTTTATCTTCCCGCGTATTGATGTTTATTTCGTATCCAGTCAAAACAGGGGGCGAATTATCAGGTTTACTTATCGCGGCAATAGACCCGGCACTTCTGGTATCTGAAAAACCGGGAAACGTAATGGTACTCGATTCATCAGGAAAGATTGCCCTCACAACGATCTCTGAAGAACTGGGCAAACCTGTCATACCGGAAAAGCTTATCGAGGATCACGGCAAAAGTCCTACCCAATTGAGAAAACGATACGGCAGAAATAATTATCGCCTGCAGCCTGTGCAATATCTCAATATACGATGGTTCATTACAGAAACCAACTAGGCATTTTCGATACAGTATTGACGTATCTTTTCCTGCACATGCTCCACCATCTGGCCTGTGGCATCAAGATCACTGTTGTTCTTTTCAAGCATCCCTGCAATACCTGTAAGCATCGCGTCACTCAACACGTGAATACCCGCATCTATCATCCCAAGCAGCAGACCGGGAGCCAGCATTGCAGCCCTTGAAGGATGTATGCGAAATGCCCCCTTCAGCCCTTTCTCTTCTACCACCTGGAAATCAATATCCTCATCGTCTACCTGGTAATAAATAACCTGGCCAGGCTGTATACGATAAAAATCGTCTATGGTATAATTGTTCTTGAAAAGCAATAGTATATCAGCATTCCCAAAAATATTCTCCGGGTTTGTAGCCAGCCCTCCCTCGCTTTCCAGGCTCAACATTAACCTCTCATTATTGTCGTACCCAAGGACCCTTCCGTGTCCTTCTCTTGATAACAGCCTGGTGAGCCGTAGACATGATGCATTAATACCAATTATGCCAATGGTCACAGAATTCATACCGGCGGAAGACTGCTTCAAAGCCTGCCATATATGCACCAGCAGATACAATGGAACTTCATCCAGTTCGTGCCGAAGCACCGGCGGAAGATGTTCATCGGTTAATTGCTGATATACGTCAAAACCCCGCGCTGTGAGCAAACCGGCAATTCTCAATGCAGCAAATCCGGGAGAAATTTCTCGAATACACTTTATAAAATCTTCAACCTGCGCAAATCTTACAAGTATTGGATAGCCATTGAAACGTGCTGCTACACTTAAAAAGGCTGCATCCTTTTCACTGTTCAGGTAAAGTTCGAGCTCACCATCGGTATATTCGTTCAACTGGGTGTGTGAACCGGTGACTATCGCCACATTTCTATTGATACTTAACAACGCCGTACTTCCATTTCCTTCACGTATTTTCTCAAGGGCCAGACTATATGGCGCCATTATTTTTAGATCAAAATCATCACTGTTCTGTATATCACTTTTTGGTTCAACCCGAATAAGACCGTTATCAAGCTGTTCATCAAGCATGTCTCGCAACTCCAGTATCTCCACGGACACATCTTTTATACCTGAGTCGATCAGGCTTTTAAACTGCTCACGCTTCGTGTACATGATCTCGCAGAAATAAACTGCCTGTGAACCATGTCCCTCTCTCAATTCCATCAACTTTATTTCACACCCGTACGAGTTTATCACTCCCAGCAGTTCTGGTAATTTCTCATTCTGGATTTGAAGGGTTATTTCGGCTATCAATTTCATATACTGCACCCGCTGTCAGTAATTTATTTACTATATCTATCGGTAGTATTGGGTAAAAACTGAAAATCCCCGTCCTGCTGTCACTCATTTCTTGACTTACAACAACCGTTAACGTATATTATGGAAAAGATAAATAGAGGGGGTTGCCATGAAAGCAGGCTTGCTTATAACCGGAAATGGTGCCTTGATCTACCTGACCTCGCATGAAAGCTTCATGAATGACAAGCTCACAAGTAAATTTGAGTCCAAGGGAATTAACAAGTTCATTGCCTACGAGATTCCTGTGGAGGAAGCAAGGAAAAGGTATGCGGGGCACTTCGACATTGTAAACCAGGATCTGCATGAGGCCGACGATCTCAGGATACTGGATTATGACGGGAACAGGGCATTCAAGATGTTCTCCTTCAAGGAACTGGGAGAACCGTACCTGCACGAATAGCCAATCAGGCCATTTTTATTAACTTTTCTGTCAGCACTTCTGCAGCAACCTGTATCCTGTTTAAAATTGGAATGGCACGGGGCATGAAACCGGGCTCAGGTGCCGAATCCATAAGTATGTACTGATCCTCATCGTACGACAACCCTGCTGTATTGAAGAAATGCCGCATTGTTATCACCGGGGGGACAAACATATTCGGATATTTCCCCGCCCCCGCGGATGAGAAAAATCCTTCCTGTTGCCCGTTACCCGCTTCACCCCTCTGCCGTTTTTCCCAGATAACCTGGCACCGGTCTATGAAAAGCTTCAACGGCGCAGTAATGTTGGAAAAAAAAAGTGGAGAAGTGATCATAACCAGGGATGCCTGCCCCAGCAGCTGGTATAGTTCCTTCATACTGTCATCGTAGATGCAGCCAAAATGTTTTTTGCAATATCCACACGCAATACACGGGTATATGATCTCATCGTACACGTATACCTTTTTAACTCTCACTGGAAGACCAAGGTTCTCAATAACCCTGTCCTGTATAAAGGCGGTTACACCGTTTTTCCTGGGACTTCCATAAATGGCAAGTACAAGAAGATCAGGATTCCTTGAGTCGAGCAAAGATCATTCTCCCCGCAGTAGTTTGAAGAACTGAAGTCACCACCACGTCAACCTCGTGGTTCATCTTTGGCCTGCCATTTTCAACAACTACCATGGTCCCATCATCGAGATACCCTATTGCCTGGTTGGGATCTTTCCCTTCCTTGATAAGGGACACTGACATTTCTTCACCTGGAAGAACTATTGGCTTCAACGCGTTTGACAACTGGTTAATATTCAACACCTTGACCCCGTGAAACTCGGCAACCTTGTTCAGGTTGAAATCATTGGTTATAACCTTTGCCTTCATTACCTTGGCCAGCTTAACCAGCTTCGCATCCACTTCGGGTATCTCAACAAAATCCATGTCGGATATCTTCACCATTATTGACTGGTCTTTCTGCATCTTGTTAAGAATATCCAGCCCCCGCCTGCCCCTGTTTCGCCAAATCCTACGTCGCCTTCCCCCTGCATCGGATTCCCGCCGACCGCGCCATTCTATCTGCCACGCTGAAGCTGCACCAGTTTGGCAACGCAGGCGGAGGCGAGTGGGGTGATCCGGACCCTTCACTCATCCAGGTGTTCACGGTAGCAGAGGACTGGGAGGAGACTGGTCTGACCTGGAACGACGCTCCGCTGCCAATCGAGAACGTCTCAGCTACCTGGGTCAATCCGGTCGCCTCTTTCCCCGGGTGGCCAGGGTCGGCCAGTGAGTGGAACGTGAGCCGGGCTGTCGCGCAAGCTTATGCGACAGGTGACCCCCTGCGCCTGGCTCTCTACGAGGCGGACAGCGCTTATCACAGTGGGAAGTACTTCGTCTCCTCCGACACGGGCGATTGGAACGCCGAGGGGCGCCCGACGCTGACGGTGGCCTACGGGAAGCCCATAGGAACGCTCGACAAGCGGGTTCATCCCGCCATCCCCCGTTCTGGCGAGACCATCACCTACACGATAGTAGCCTTAGGCAGCGGTCATCCCCTTACGCTGACCGATACGCTGCCTGAGGGAGT
>CAYFSO010000049.1:0-21127 GCA_964345775.1 uncultured Leptospiraceae bacterium
CTTACCTCGTAGCTTTTATTCTGAACCAGGTTTTGTAAGCGATAATCTTCTTTTGCCCGGATAGAACCTCTTGTTTAAATATCGGTGTGCTTAAAAATTTCGTTTAGTATAAAATCAGCGAAAGGCAACCCTCGACTCACCACTTGCTGGTGCTATGAGCTCTCTTCGTCCCGAGGCATAGTGAAGTATGATATGACGGTCGGTAAAGTGGTAGAAATAGAGGTCTTCTTCTACCCGGTGATGCCAGACGGGTGCTCCCTCGTCACGTTCAACCTTGATAAGGAAATACCGGGATTGATCGTCCACGAAGATCAGGTAAAGGAACCCCCCGTGAAGAACTTCCATGAAAGATCTTCCCGGTATATACCACGCGGTGGAGCCGCTATCCTTGAATATTGCCAGGAAACAACCATAAATATCTTCTCCCGAACAGGAAATATAATAGCGTTTGTCATCTTCCAGTATATTACGAATTCCCTCTACCTGGTTAAGCTTTTTTACCCATTTCTTGGCGGGAAGGGGTAATTCTTCCATGCAGGTCAGTACGGATTTATCATAATTGAAAGTCAGTGTCCCATCTTCAACCGTAAATTTCTGCAAATTCCCGTTTCCCATGAACATCTTCCAGGTCTAAGCTATATCTGCCGGTTTAAAAATACCTTTGAGTTTGAGCGCCTCTATTATGAGCATGGCAGCATTTTCTATGGTATAATCAGCGTTATTGATGACAAGGTCATAGTTATGCGAATCCCGTGAGTCAAACATGACAAACTCCTTCAAAAAACTTTCACGATCACCGGTTTTTTCAGCGATAACACTTTTGGCATCTTTTTTTGATATGTTTGCAAGCCTCATTATGCGTTCAACCTTCCAGTCCATTGGAGCGATGATCCGTACATGCATCCCGTATGGCATATCCTTTGTTATTGCATTGCCCGCCCGTCCCACTATGACAACATGACCATTTATGGCGAGCATTCGCACCACTTCTGCCAGTTTCCTGTATACCGCCACCTGTGGCGGGAACTTGCTGAATGTTGTTTGAAAAAGCTCGGTCATCTTGCGCCTGGCAGACCCCGTAAGCGTGTCCGCCAGGGTATTGGTTATTCCCATGTCACTTGATATCCTGTCCAGTATCAATTTATCATACGCACCCCAGATGGGATGCTGCTTATAGGCATGGTTCAGTTCTGACACAACATGTTCGGCAACCTCGTACCCGCCACATCCATATTCCCTGGAAATAGTTATGAAGGGATTCTCATTTTCCTTGTCGACTTTCTCTCCAATATCGGAAATATTTTTCTGCCGCTGCCAGTACTCTATTTGCCTGTATAACTGCTGCTCTCTTACATTGTTTTTCCCCATATGGGACACCTCTTACTTAAAGGGTGATTAAAAAATAGTAAAAAAAGAAAAAATATCAAGCAAATATTCCTTTAAAACGGCCAATTACATCTCCCATGCGCACTTTCTGGCCCTCTTCCAGGGTTGACAGTTCCATGGTGTTCTTTTCGAAAAGCAGTATAACAGTTGATCCCAACTGAAATATTCCCAGCTCGTCTCCTTTTGCCATTACCGGCCCCATGCCGCTTGTATACTCATGTTCCCTGAATTTTCTTATCATGGAACGGTTTGACACCACGTCAGCATAGCTGAGAGAGATCCTTCCTACGTTCATTGCCCCCACCTTGCATACCGCAACCCTGCCCTTTTTCGCGTCAATGTAACTTATCACCCTTTCATTGGCGGTAAAAAGGCCTGGCAGCCGCTTTACCAGCCAGTCCTGCACCGTATACAGTGCCCCGGGAACAACCTGGTATGCGTATACTGTACCCCCAACCGGGCTGTGTATACGGTGATAATCCGCCGGGGACAGGTACAGCGTCACGAACGTGCCATTTTTGAAATCACTGTATTTCCAGTTGGGAAGCAATTCTTCAAGGGAATACTCTACCCCCTTGGCCTGTAACAGCGTGTCACCGGTTATACTGCCAAACTGGTCAATCCTGCCGTCCACCGGGGAGACGATACTGCCAGGAACCGGGTCGATCCTGTGGGTTCCCGGTATAAGTTTACGGGTGAAGAACTGGTTGAAGGTAGTGAATCCCTCCTCGGGATACCTGATCTCGTCGGTATTCACGCCGTACGCCCGGCAATACCACCTGGTAACGGCGTTTAAAAGACTTTTGGGGAGCCGAACACGGGTAAAATGACCAAATAAACGGGACAAAAACCTGGTAGGTATTATCCTGAATACAATATATTTACAAGTATGCTGTGCCAATTTTCTTTCCTCTCACGTTTTCTAAGAGCATAGCAAAACAATGGCCCCTGTCAACAATTTAATGCTTGTAATCACACTTCGTTCAGAATGTAATGGCGGTGAATTATTGCTGTGGGAGGAACTCATGATCATTGAACAGATGCTGGTAACGGGAATGGCGGTCTTCAGTTACCTGGTAGCGGACGAAAAGACCGGTGAAGGGATCCTTATCGACCCGGCCGGTGATTTCGATGTGATCTTCGGAACCATTCAAGAGAAGAACTGTACCATAAAATACCTCGTTAACACCCATGGACACTTCGACCATACATCCGGAAATGAGCGGGTCATAAGTGAAACGGGGGCAACCCTGTGTATTCACGAGAAAGACGCCACCATGCTCAGGACTATTTCAAACCGGGTCTTGTCGAGGGTGAACAAGGGCAAGGGCTCACCCAAACCCATGCGAATGCTGAAGGACGGAGATATTATCGAGGCCGGCTCAGTTTCACTTGAGGTTATACATACTCCCGGCCATTCACCCGGGGGCATATGCCTGTACACCCCGGGCCACATCTTCACCGGGGACACCCTCTTTACCGAGGGCATGGGCAGAACAGACCTTGGCGGAGGATCATACGGCCAGATAATGAGATCAATAAAGGAAAAGATCCTCACCCTTCCCGATGATACCGTCATCTGGCCAGGGCACCATTACGGCCGTTTCCCCAAATCAACGGTAAAAGAGCAGAAAAAAATATACCAGGTTTAGTTGTCAGCCTTCTCGGGGTCCACCACGGTAACGTGGAAGCAGCGTTGTTTGCGTTCAAGGGTCACGTATATCACGCCCTGCTCCTGCAGGCGATGCACCGTCATTGCCAGCAGTGTCTTTCCCTGCCGGCGAACGGCATCCCCCATCATGTATCCCATCCTGGCACGCAGTTGGGACACAATGCGTGAAAGCACCCCATTACCTTCAACTTCCGGCAGCACCACATAATAATCATCAAAAAACAGGTCGATGCTTACCCCGTAACTGTGTGTTGACTCGGATACCGCGTTCATGTTGCGTCCCCGAAGCTCCTGCTGGTAGGAAGCGGGACGAATGGCGGAGGATACGGCAAACTTCAGCTGCCCCTTGATTCCGTGTTCACGGCATACCCGGTTGAACGCTGCGGCAACGACCGCAAGCCCGCGTGCCGCACCAGGTGTTAAGTACCGGTGCTCCTTTTTTACACCGTAGAAATAGTATGGCAGATTATCACCGTCTATAAGCTCCAGTTTGTCCTCTTTCACAAGGGTCTCAACCATGCCTGTATCAGCAACAGGTCCAATACCCTGTTCCCGCGCCACCCTCATATGCCGCGGAAAGAGGTATTTTCTCAGTCCCTCTTCAAACCCTGGTTTTACAAAATCGTCATAAATTGGTACCGATACAATAATTTCCCGCTGTACCGCGTACACCTGGTCCACGTAGTTATCCAGTTCCTGGTAAACAGAACCCATATGCCTGCTCCACAGGAAATGCGCCAGGAAAATACCCAGAACAAAAGCGATAACAGGAATTGCAACTTTTTTTACCATTTCACCAGCCCACCAGCTGTTCACTCTTCACTTCTCACTTCTCACACGCTAATACCCATCCACCAGCCACCATCAACCAATAACTACTCACCAACCCGTGTCAAATGAAAATTAACTTGCGAAAATCATGGCCCTGTCGCACATATGATCTTATGAAACACGTAATTACCCATAACATCCCGGTAGTTATACTGCTTGGCATGCTTCTTGCAATATGTAATACACATGCGCGGGCCGGCTTCATCCCGTGGAATTCCAGGGTAACCGTTGGTGACGAGAACCAGGTACGCTCACACCATCACCGGCACGGTATTCGCCCGGTGTACAACGGGCCGTCTGCGGCAGGGTATTTCATGATCCGTTTTTTCCAGGAAGTGGTTTCACCCCAGGACGGGCCCAACTGCAGGTTCAAGCCTACCTGCAGCCGCTACGGCCGTGAAGCAGTAGAACGGTACGGCCTGCTGATAGGCGGATTCCTTGCCGGGGATCGCATCATCAGGTGCAACCCGTATTCTCCTCCCGGTGAAGATCCTCTACCCCGTTCACCTGGTGAAGAATAATTTATATGAAGGATTATATTTCCACATTCAGGATGTATTCGGCCCTGCTGGCATGCGTATTGATAAACGGTATGTTCACTCCTTATGCTGCCGGCGCAGGATTCACGTCCGCCCAGAAGGGTTTTATATACCGGCTTTATTCCGAGGGTCATTACTTCCAGTGTATTTCCGAGACTGAACGGCTGGTACAAATGACTTCTCCCGCGAACAGGGAACCCTTCGATTATTTCATGGCGGTTAATTTTTTCAGGGGGTACCAGCACTCTTCTGCCATCTTCATGCTCCAGGAACAGGGCCATAAAGAAATGCCATTTAATCATTCCATCCTGGTATCACAGGCATACCGATGGCAGAACAATTACACAAAAGCCATAACAGCTCTTGACGGGTATGACTACGAAGAACTTCAGTCGGCCAGGCGAAATACCCTTTTTATACGGCGCCTGGAAATATATACCGATACCGGCAATTACACCGGGGCACTTGAGGAGGTGGAGAGAGCCCGGGATGTTTTCAACAGTCCGGAAAAATTTGACGCAATGAAGTTTTCACTCATGGATATCCGCCACCGGCAGGTCTCACCGGTGCTAAACGCCCTGTTCTCATCTGCCGTTCCGGGCCTGGGACAGGCGAGAACCGGCCGATACCGTGATGCGATGATAAGCTTCAGCTCGATTGCATTACTTGGGAGCTGCACCTGGTACCTGCTTTCGAAGGGGGAGAATGCTGCGGGTGTTGCCGCGGGCTTTTTTCTTGCCATCACCTACGGGGGGAACGTGTACGGGGCATATAACGCCGCGAAAAAATACAATCGTGATGCCCATTACAGGTGGAAGGAACAATTCCGAAAACAGTACATACCCGCGTACGACCCTGACAGGTATATTCGAAAGGATCTTCTTTTCCCATGATAGCCAGGTATATAAATACCATGTTGCTGCTGGTGGCTTCCATCACCTGGCTTGCCCTCCCCGTATATGCCGGGGAGAACAACAACCATGTGCACCCCCTGCTGCGACAGGCCCGGCAGCACATGGACAACCGCCAGTACTACCATGCAATTACAGAGATCATGCGTTACCAGCACCTCTACCCTGATGGAAGTGATCATGCCACCAGCAAACTGATGATGGGCATAGCCTATTACAACGGGAACAATTATTACAGGGCCACCAGCCTGCTTGCACAGTGTTATAATACCAACCGTGACAGGCCCCAGGGTGAAAGGGCACTGTACTACCTGGGAACCATCCGCCTGAAAGAGGGATCGCCATTTTTCGCGTACAGGACCATACAGGAATACACGTACATATATCCGGACGGGGAATTCAGGGAGATATCATCCCTCCATTCATGTTACGCACTGGCACTCATGGATGATTACGACAGGGCCCTGCAGGGTATTCATGATTTTTTACAGGAATATCCTGACACAGAATTCCGCCAGGAAGCGCTCACACTGGAAGAGGATATACGTCAACAGGTCAACAGGCCGCAGAAAAGTCCACTGGCAGCATTCGCGGGTTCATTGCTGCTGCCGGGCTTTGGTCATTTTTATACCGGAAATTATGCAACCGGTTTTCTTTCTTTCTTTACAAACGCGGGACTTATATATTTAATATATGACGGGTACAGGGATGGTGATGTTTTCAGGACAGCCTTCTTCGGCTTCCTGGAGCTTTCATTCTACCAGTATTCACTTATCAACGGTGTCCGCAGTGTGCATGAATATAACAGTCATAGTGAATATTACAGGACATTGCGCATGTCGGTGGAGACACATTTCTAAAAGGTTTGTACCGTTATGAAAGAAGAATATACTGACATACCCGAATATTACAGCGAAGACGATGAGAGCGAGGGGCGGAAAACTGATTTCAGGAAGGCAAAGACCCTCAACCTTGAAGCACTTCTGAGGGAGGACAGGAACCCCGGTCTTATCGCGCAGGATATACTTGAAGGGGTATTTGCCGAACTGGACATTCACAGGAAAGATTACCTGGACAGGTTTATCGATTTCGTGTATTTCAAGGTATCAACCGGAACACCGTATATCGTTCATGACGCGTATCCCACCAAGCGTATGAGTGACCTTGAACTTGAATCAAGGATAAAGGAGCTTATTAACGACCACCTGTATCCCGATATTTTGTTCCCCCTGCTGAAACATTTTGCACGGAATATTCATAATTCTGACACCAACCTCTACCTGGCAAACCTGGTCGAGTCAGATGATATCATCAGGACACTTTTTGACACATACAAGATGTTCAAGAATGATATCCGGGTAACAGAACCCGACAAGAGGACCTTGAATGTAAAACGGATCCAGCAGTACCTTGCCAGGTCAGAGAACATTCACTCCTCACCTCTTGACGCCGCCTGCCGCTTCAAGTACATACTGGAATTTTTAGCCATTACGCGTAAGGTGGATCACATTTATACCATGGACCATCTCCTGTTATCTGAAAATGAACAGGCCTCAGATACCCACCTTTGAAAGCCGTTCTACCACGTCATCCTCTGAAAGCCCTACTTCCCGCACATCGATATGCATGTACCGCTGTGAATCGGTATATCCATCGATGTTGTTAAGTTCGGGCTCGTAGGTCTGTATCAACCACCATAGTATATCCTGGAGATCGTAGGGTGATTCATCAACGGCGGTAAACCGGTAATACAGGTCCCGCCCCTGCAGGTTTGATGAAAGCATGGGATGACGGGTGAATATGGGATCCATGAGGTTTTTCAGGCCTATCCGCAGCCCGTCCCTCCAGCAGCTGTAAAACAGGACATACCTGTACGTGTCCCCTTTTACTCTTTCCAGCAGTGATACTACCCCCGGAAGCTCCGGGATTATCTTCGTAATGGAATACTTGTCAAATTTGTACAACGGTGACCACGCTATTGTATAGAGAACACCGTCTTTAACTACACGTTTCTTCATATTTTATACTTTCTCCTTGTAGTGTCGTCGTTGTACTTCATCGATCAATTCATCAAGTGTCGTCAGCAAACTTTTCGCCCGTGTGATGGCGTTCAGCTCATTTAACAATGCATATCGCTTTTCATAATTCATAACGAAGTAATTCGCAACGAAATCCGTAAGCTGATGCAGGTCTGATATAAAGTTTAACAGGTGGATCAGTTTATCAGACTCGTTCACATTTATCAAGAATATTAGCTCCTGGGCCTTTTTTCTAAGTACCTCAAACATACCCTCATTCTGGGGAACTGCCTTTTCTTCGAGCTCGTAATAATAGCCAGTGGTAATCAGGCGTCTTTTCTCAACATGTACACGGGAAATCCCCTTCAACTGCAGCGAGGTGTACTTGCCCTGTTTCTCCGCTTTCACCACTTCTGCAAGTGTTGTGACAAAACCCGGCATCCGCAGTACATCAAAAATACCTTTTACCGGGTATACAAGCAGCCTGTCCCCCTCGCCAAGAGTATGAACAAAACGCTGACGCGCACCTGTTGAAATGGCACAATGGGGAAAGAGCACCTTACGGTACAGGTATAGGATATGGTGTTGAGAAAGTTCCATTCATTATTAACCGCTTACCATCTTCTGTTTTATTGTATGTACGCAAAAAAAATATTGCCATTTATATAATACGATACTATACTTCTGGCTACAAATCGAAAAACAAAAGAACAGGGAGTCATCATGGGCGATAAAAGAAAATTTGCAAGGGAAAAAAAAGAACTTAAATCTGAGCTGCACGCTGATGACCGAATGACCTTCAGTACCGCCCGGGATATCAGCGAAGGGGGCATTTTCATATCCACCCCCGTCCCCGGTAAAGAGGGAGAGAATATCGATATTCAACTGTATACCCCCGGGAAAGGGCCGCGAACGTTAAAGGGAAAGGTACGGTGGATCAGGGAAGACGAGGATCAGGACAACAGGGCCGGAATGGGTATCGAGTTTGTAGAGATATCCGATGAAGAAAGGGACGAGATACGAAAGATCCTTCAATCTTCATGACCGGATATGCAGATAAGGATGCCGACGTTAACCAGGTGACGGGTAACCTCAATGCTGCAGTAACGCCGGTACCTGTTTAAGAGGTGTACTTTTTCCTTCCTGAGGGCATCTATCCTGTTTGAAGTCCTTGTTACAGCACTCCGCATGTCCCTTTCATACCATTTCATCTGGCAGCGCTGCCACTCAAGCTTGTCTTCAAGTTCTGCAATTTCAGCATCGAAGGAGCTCTGTATCTTCTCGATCTCGGGATCGACCCTTAGATCAAGGGTATCTTTCATGTCATGTATACGAATTGTCAGTTTTTCCTCCAGGATATCCCTGGCCTTTTGATACAGGCGGGTAACAGCATTCGGCAGCTGCATCCTTATATGATCTGCAATTTCACTGCAGTCATCTTCAAGCCCCGGGTGGTCCATAAAGGTTTCCTCTATCTCTTCCCTGTACATATCCTGTATATCACCATCAATGGGGACGAACACCGGAAGGATCTCCCCCGTCTCTTCTGCTCCCCTGTATTTTACCAGGAAATTGAAAACCAGTCCCTTCACGTCCCGCTCATGGGGTATCACCTTTATCCCGGTTCTTCCACCGTACGAAGCATCCCTGCACGCGGCAATACAGTGATCCACAACTGGATGTCCAAAGGCAAGGAATTCAAGATTTTCATTATCCAGGGCAAGCTGGCTGTCAAAAGTCCCGTATCTCCTGGTAAAATCGGTACCATCAGGATATGATCTTACCTGGTATAGCCCATTACGCGGGTGTTTCTGCCCAAGCATCCGGGAGATACCGGTCCCATCATTGACGGATGACTGAACCCCGTTAATAAACCGTTCAATGCGGTGGTTAGAGAATTCGCGTTCCCTGAGGGTTATACGGTAATACTCGTCATAGTTAAAATCCATGTGCCTGGTAACGGTGAGGTCGGAAAGTTTTTCGTAGCTTTTCCGCGCTGAATCAAGGTACCCGTCAAGTTCTTCTTCAACCACCTTCTGCTTTTTGACCCCCGCCGCCATTTCCATGAAAATGCGGTTCAGCTTCGACTCATCCTCGATCTCTCCAAGCATGATATCGGGAGCACCGAGGGATTCTTCGAATAAACGCAGTTTTAAGGCCAGGACCTCAAGCACCCTTTCGGCAACCGTGTCCCTGGTAGAAAAGTTGTAGATGGTTACGTCCCTGGCCTGGCCAAACCGGTGAATACGTCCTATACGCTGTTCAATTTTAAGGGGTGACCAGGGTAAGTCGTAGTTTATCAGTATATTGCAGAACTGCATGTTTCGCCCCTCGCCACCGGCCTCCGTACAAATGAGGACTTCCGTTTCATTCTTGAACCGAAAGATGGCATTTTCCTTCTCGTCCCGGTTCATGGATCCATGAAACACCTCCACCGAGTAATCGGCAAGCAACTGGCGCAGGTACTCCTGGGTGGTACGGAACTGCGTAAATACCAGGAACTTCTTTTCTCCGCGTTTCTTCAGCTTCGCAAGCAGTTCCCGCAGCTTTTCACCCTTCTTGTTCTTTTCTATTGCATCAGCTATCCGTACCAGGCGCTGTAATGTGGCGTGTTCTTCCTGCAATTCTTCAAGGGTTTTCTGCATGGTCAGGTCAGACATGGACTCGGGGTCATCATCTACCTGCTCTGCAAGTTCAGGGTCAATCCATTCCAGCTGCCCTTCGGTATCGACCTGGTATTCTCCATTCAGCATCTTATCGATGAGTGACTTGATATGTAATGAACGCTTTTTCAGGGCTGAAAGAAGGGCAAACGAAGAGGAATCCAGCAATTTCTGAAAAACCGTCATTACGAACCCCACTGCCCTGTTCTCGGTTTGCAATGCCCTGTTGAACTCTTCTATCACGTACCCGGTTGTGGCATCATACAGCTGTCTTTCACCCGGATACAGTTCAAACCTGATGGTCCTTGCCATCCTGCCGGTAAAACCGCCAACCTCCTTCTTGGTTCGGCGTATGACAATACTGGAAAGTTTCTCCCTCAGGTCAGAGAGGTCTGCATCGGGCATGCAGTACCGGTTGTAAAAGCTGTTGTAAGGCCCCAGCAGGTTCTTGTCCAGCAGCCTTACCAGGAAATACAGCTCTTCAAGCTTACCCCTGAAGGGTGTTGCCGACAGGAACAGCAGGGCCCTGCTGTTGGCAGCCAGTATCTCTCCCACGGCATAGGCCCTGGTTGTGCGGTTCCCGTCCCTCCGTAAACGATGGGCCTCGTCTACGATCACCGCGTCCCACTGTACATGCTGCAGCTGTTCCCTGAATTTCTCGTTCTTGATGAAGTCCATGGAGCATATGGACTTCTGTACCAGCTGCCATGGGTTTTCAATGCCGTCCTGCCTGGCTGCCTTCTCCAGTTGACGCAGCTGCTTTCTGTCAATAATTGAAAAACTCTCGTTGAACTTGTTCATCATCTCGTGCTGCCACTGCATCTGCAGTGACGCGGGACAGACGATCAATATCTTTTCATACCCGAACCTGTAACAGAGTTCCTTGATCACCAGGCCGGCTTCAATAGTCTTGCCAAGGCCCACCTCGTCAGCGATGAGAAATCGGTAATTCAGGGCATTGACGATACGATGGGTGCTTTCTACCTGGTGTGCCAGTATCCTTGTGCGCGAGTTCGAAAGGGACAGTATCTTGTTATAGGCGTATGCCAGTTCAAGCACATGTGCCTCTGTTTTCAGCTGAAACTCGGGGTTGGGGTATACCTCGCCACGTTCCAGGAGAGGCAGGACTTCATCTTCCCCGTGAATTATAACTTCATTATCATGAACAACATCTCCGGGAGACCAGCTGAAAAGGTCTTCAGAGGTTACCGCTTCGTTACTACTCATTATGCTCCGATTGCGTACTCGACAGGATTAAAAGGGATACTATATCTAAAGCGACATAATGACAACATGCGTATCATAATTACAAGAATATTTTTTACGAATTGCCTCAGAGACACCGAGACGCAGAGATGAGTTAATATTGAATCGGTTAGATCTGGAAAGTATATTCATATCATTATCCAGGATAATGCTTATGGTTTATTCATAAGCCCGAACTTACATTCGGGTCAAAAATAAATACTATTATCCTAAACGAGACTAAAGAACTATTTTTTATTAATTGCAAAAAGAGGGGAAAAAAAGGAATTCTCTGTGGTTCTGTGTCTCAGTGGCCAATACCTCATCTACTGCATTGTTTTACGAAAGTGATCCAGGCTGTAGGGGATGTTCTCATCGAGTATTGGCATGACGGGTTCTCGCCTTGGCTTGAAACTGCGTGCCATGTTTACCCTTGCAAATTCGTTCTCCCGGTTGATCCGGCTGGCATACTCAATGGCCTTCCAGTAAGAGATACTGCTCTTGCTTTCATCACCCTGCAGCTGGTAAATGGCGCCCAGGTTGTTATACGCTGAGGCCAGTGACTGGTATATGGTGAGATGATCATCACGCTCGGGGAACGCTTTTTGTATCTCTTCAGCCTTATCCTCGAATATGGTTATCAGCTTAAGATACTCACCCTTGCTGGCCTCAAGCCTGTTGAGATGGTAGAAGGCATTACCCAGCGAGAACATGACCTCGGGGTTAGAGATAACATCCTCGTACAGGTGCAGCCACCGCTCAAGGGCTTTCTCGTAATTCCCCTGTACGTAATATATACGTCCAAGGTTGTAATGTACTTCCGGGCTTGAATAGTTCTCTTTAAGCGCGGTTTCGTATTTCTGCCGGGCAAGTTCAAGGTTGGCCATTGCCTCGGCCTGGTTGTCCTGCACATCCTCTCCAAAATCATCGCCAAACCGGAACTTCACCTTTTCGAAGAAATAGTAGAAAATGTGTCCCAGGTGGGCGTACGTATTTCCAAGGGATTCCGTTTCATAATAAAAGTCTTCTTCGGTAAAAGACGCCGGTGAGAGATGCGCCTTTATGGCCCTGTTCAGGTACTGGTATGACTTAACAGGTTCATTGATGGTATAATGGTATTCTCCAAGCATATGCAGGGCGCCGAAATACTCTTCACCCCTGTCTTGTGCCTTGTCAACCGCCTCATTGAGAAGACGCTCCATCATCTTGTGATTGTTCTGTGCCCTTGCAAGCTTCGCACTATGCAGGTACAGCGGCGGGTAGTCAGGGTCCTTCTCCCGCATTGAATCGAGGACGTTCCTGACTGCCGGCACCAGGTTGTCTGCCCTGTCCTTCAGCCTGCTTGACTGGATGCCGTAGTCTATTCGTACATTCCCTTGCTCTGTCCTTTGTTTGCTCATGTAAAACGAGGCCAGCTTGCCCAGTAACGCCGAAGGGAGTTCGGTCATCATTTCTTTCGCGCGCAGGCTGGTATGTATCGACAGCACCTCCGGCAGGTTGTCCCGTTCGATGAAGAGGTTCATCAGTCCCGCGTAGCCGATAGCCGAATCAGGATCCACCTGCAGAATATTTTCATAATAATGACGTGATTTCAGGTACTCTCCCTGGTGCATGTAGGCATTCCCGATACCGTACATGGCACGTACATTGTCCTTATCCAGGGCCAGTACCCTGTTATACATGTCTATAGACACATCAAGCTGTGACACGCCGGGAGAGGGCTTTTTCTCTTCGGGATAGAACGTATCAATGGCATTGCTTTGCACCCTGTTATAATAGTTTTCGGGCACACGCGAGAAGAAGTAGCCAAGGTTGTTCAACGTGTCAACGTCAGTCTTATCGATCTCATATGCCTTTGACAATTTCCTGTACGACCTGTCATATTCTTTTTTCCCGAAATATGCCCTGGCATATTCGTTATATCCATACAGGTAGTCACTTCGGTAGTTCTCATCCACGTAGTTGAACAGGTCTTCTGCCTCTTTATAATCACTCACCTTGTCTGTAACTGGATCTCCCGGTTCACGGATAAGAGCCACGCCCCGTTCTATATAGCGCTTTGCCATAACCGGCTTGTATACGAACTGGTAACCAAGAATAGTAAACAGGAAGGCAACCAGTGCGGCCACACCCGCGATCTTCGTGTTCCTGAGCAGGCGCTGCTGCCGTTCCCTTTCCTCCCTGCTGTACTCGGGCCTGGAAGTAAGAACACGACGCCCTGCGGGTTCTTCTTCGGTTGTATCAATTGAAACGCCCAGTTTCTTCTCAAGAAACCTGCGTATGTTGTCCTCGGGCTTGCCGCCGATAATGAGGTCTACCAGCTGCCTTGTTTCCTTCGGGGGCAAACGGTCGTTCAATATGGTGTTCTTTATGGCCTTTCTCAACGCGGGATGATACAAAAGAAGGGCCTTCTTCATCTTCTTTAATTCGTTGTCGGAAAGCTCCACCCCTTCTTCCGTCTCGGCGGGGGGCTGTTCTGTATCTTCAAGTGGCTCTATGTCACCTGTTTCCGGCTCCTCGGGGAGAGGCTCTTCTTCAACAACACTGTCAATCTCGTCCATGGAAGGCAGATCGCCAAAGCCTTCATCTTCAAGGCCCGCCAGTCCCTCTTCTGTTTCTGCTTCCTGTATCTCGTCCGCGGGGGATGGACCACCTTCTCCAAGCTCCTCTATATCAGGTGCTTCAACACCTTCAAGCATGGATGCCATTTCTTCTGAAGGTGCTGCCTCTTCGGGTAATTCTTCGGCAGCTTCTTCGGCTTCCTCCGAGAGATCTTCAAGGTCGATATCCGGAAGATCACCTTCCGATGCCTCTGCCATCTCACCCATTTCTTCAGGAGATATCTCTGACAGGTCGGGGATATCTGTTTCGGAATCTTCCAGTTCCACGCCACCGGGTTCCGGTGAGGGGGCCTCGTCGAAGCCCTCGAATTCCGGAAAATCGGCCTCTTCTCCAACCATGTCCCTCGGTATCTCCTGTTCATCCACCGATTCGGGTTCACCCTCAGTTAACGCGCTGAGTTCATCAAGCGGGGATATCTCGCCTTCGGCAGCGGGAGTTTCTTCGGGCATTTCCGGACTTTCTTCTTCAGGGCCGGGATATTCTTCTTCGAACTGCAGGTCTTCTGAAATATCTGGAATTTCTTCTTCGGCAGCAGCAGCAGGAGGTTCTTCTTCCGTTTCCGGTTCTATCTCGTGTATGAGGCCGGTAATATCCTCAACAGGCTCCTCCTCTTCGGTTGCAGGTGGAGCAGGTTCAGGTTCTTCCTGGTATTCATATTCAGGCATATCCGAAATATCTTCGGCATACTGAAACGCGTCTTCCCGGGGAACCGTGGTTTCTTCTTCAAATTGCGGCATTTCTTCGGGTTCAGGAGCAGGCTCCTGTACACCGGCTGCCTGTTGCCGCAATGACTTCAACTCCCTGAGGGTTCCAGGTACCGTTTCGGTTATACGTTGAATCTCTTCAAGTTCTTCAGGAGAATATTCTATTTGTTCACCGTTTTCTGCCATGTGACCGGTCACATACCTCGTTTTCTTCGTATACGATTAATATACTGCGGTAAAACGGCTGCCATCCATAAAAGAGACATAATTAATGCAATATACTTTTAACAAAAAATCAACCAGTTTTTTATTTTACCCTGGTAAAGACTGTAATCCTGTTTTTTCAGGTAATTACTTAATATTTTCATTATAGGTATCGACATATATCATATAACAATGAAATCTATTTTCCATAAATAAAGACTCGAGGTCACTGCATGAAACCCGTCAAACACGCCTGTGCAGCCATCATTGGACTTTGCATGCTGTCATTCGGCTTTCCCGGAGACAGCACGGAAAAGGGCATGTCGTATTACTCACTGCGTTTGCTTAAGGAAGCGTCATCTCCACGACAGGTATCACTGGTAAAATTATCCAAAGATCGTCATGGAACCAGCATGGTGCATGGAACGCTTATCACGTACAAAAACCGAAATGCAGCCAGGGTACACATTGCCGGTGATTTCAACAACTGGGATACCGTATCCATGGAGAGGGGAAAGCACGGTGTATGGTACTATCTCATAGAAAGCAGTGACCATGATGAAGAAATACGG
Organism: uncultured Leptospiraceae bacterium; assembly: GCA_964345775.1. Lineage (GTDB taxonomy): Bacteria > Spirochaetota > UBA4802 > UBA4802 > UB4802 > M55B154. Next base: position 15,368 of record CAYFSO010000049.1, read on the forward strand.
TATAAACTCTGCGCGGACGGGATATGGATGGCCGATCCCAACAATATACACAAGAGCGACGACAAGGCCGGGTCATACGTATCATTGATCAGGAACAACAGGCAGCCCGAAGGAACCCATCTTACTTTCAGGATCCTCAACAGGAGAAAAAACATGGTAGAGTTCAGGCTGCATGCCCCGAACGCCTCGATGGTATCCCTGGTTGGTGATTTTAACAACTGGAATCCCGAAAATGATCTTTTGCGTAAGGGAGATGACGGTGTCTGGAGGCTGAAAAAACGGATCCCCGGCGGCACCTACCGCTACAACTACGTAATTGACGGGAACTGGAAACTGGACAGGTACAACCCCCACACGGCCACCAACGAGGTGGGACAGATGTGCTCGGTTCTCAGGATGAAGTAGATCACAGGGTACGTCAGGGTGTTAGCCCCTTTCTCATGCAGAAATCCCTGATACAGCACCGGTCACAGAGAGGTCTCTTTTTGCACACGTCTTTACCATGGGCCACGATAAGGGCATGGTATTCATTATAATCCTTTATCTCACCATTGAAATCCCGGTGAAACAGTTCCTGTACCTGCTGGTATCCCTCATCACCTTCCAGCACCCCAACCCGTGAAAAGATACGACGCGTATATGCATCAACCACGAAGAGTTTTCTTCCCAGGACATAGAGCAGTATTGAATCGGCGGTTTCCGGACCTATCCTGCGTACCATCAAAAGTTCCCTGCGCAAAACGTCGGTTGCAGTTTTTTCAAGCCGTGCGAAGCTGTACCCGTACCTGGAAAACCAGTTGAGGAAATCCCGTAACGTCTGCTCCTTCTGGTTGTAATAGCCGGCCGGCCTGATCATGGAGGTTATTGTATCAGTATCAGCCCCTGCCAGTTTCCCGGGAGTCAGCAGCTTCCCGGTTTTCAGGTTGGCAATAGCCTTTGCCACGTTGACCCACGCCACGTTCTGCGTGAGAATGGCACCCACGGCCATCTCGAATTGAGAATCACCCGGCCACCAGTACTGTGGCCCATAGTGTGAAGACATTGATGTATATATGGAATTGAGGAGTGACATCAGTTTAAAAGCTTAGCGGCAACCTCTTTGAATCAGGCTGTTCAACAAGTATATCACCCTCCTCCTTGTATTTTTTCAGAAGAAAATGGGTTACCGTAGATTGCACGTTCTTAAGCACTGCCAGCTTTTCTGACACAAAAAGTGCCACGTCCTTCAGGGTTGGCCCTTCCACCTGTACCAGCAGGTCATACCCTCCCGAAAGCAGGTACACCGAGGTGACCTCGGGAAACTTGTAAACTGCCTCCGCGATAGAATCAAATCCAACCCCTCTTTCAGGAACCACTTTCACCTCGATGAGGGCACGTACCTCGTGCTGCTTAATACGCTGCCAGTTAATCTGTGTCTTGTAACGCAAAATGATGCGGTCTTCTTCAAACTGTTTTATGTACTTTTTTACCTTCGCGGAGGTGATATTCAACTGGCTTGCTATATGGTCCGCCGTGGCGGTAGCGTCGTAGTACAGTATCTCGAGAATATCTTCACCGGTCTTGTCAGTCTTGTATGGTTTCATTATAATACCCGCTCCTGGAATCTCTTGTAAAGGTAGTTGAAATTAACGCTTTACTTGCAGTCCCGTCAATATTAATTTTGTCATCGATGAAAATACCGGCATTTATCATAATACCACACGGTGGCTACCTGGTACCCGAAGAAATGGCCGACTATTCAACACTCACCGAGTTTGACTGTTTCATTGAAGCGGATACCAGCGCCAACCAGATCTTCAACCTGTCCACTGAAACCCTGGGGTTTATTGATTCCGAGGTCTCAAGGCTTTTCATCGACCTTGACAGGCCGCCATACAGCATGCCGCCCGTTTCGCAGGACGGGGTGATCAAGAAGGAGACATCCGGCGGCAAGGCCATATTCGGTGAAGACTGTTTCCCCGACGAGATCGCGCTGGCATCCATGCTGAAACGGTACTACTTCCCCTTCCATTCCGCCATTGAGAAGATAATGAAAAGCGGTGAACCGGCCATGGTGCTTGAATGCCATACAATGATGCCGGTTGCCCCCGAAAGGGCCCCTGACGCGGGATCCCCCCGTCCCCTCATATTCATAGAGGACATGGTGGAAACACGGCGGGGAGCGGTACGAACCTGTCCCACCCGGCTTTCTGCAGGCTTTATGGAAGAACTGGAAAAGAGCTTCCGTGACGAGGATGCCACCGCGGCCGGGAGGGCGATTACAGGCCAGCCGGAAAAGAACCGCTACGTTCTTGGCAAGTACGGACGGGATAACATACCAATGCTGCGTGTATCAATTTCCAGGTCACTTTTTCTCAACGAAAAAGACTTCAGCTACGAATTCATGTCAGTAAATCCATTGAGGATCGAGGACCTGAGGGAGAAGTTCCTCACGGCCCTCCGCAGGTTCATGAAGAACTATTTCTGATCACCATCCAAGGTTTGTTACGTGCTCGTAGGCATTTATCGCGGCGGTGGCACCATCAGCGGCCGCCATCACCACCTGCCGTCTTGATCCCTGGCGCAGGTCTCCTGCAGCGTATAAGCCGTCGATAGAAGTACGCATCTGTATATCCACCACTACTTCACCGTTCTCGGCAAGTACGTCCGAGGGGATGTACCCGGTGTTGGGGGTATATCCCACGAAAATAAACACGCCGTTGACATCCAGCTCCTGTTTTTCCCCTTTTTTCCTGTTGTACACGTGAAGGGTGTTAACCTTTTCTCCACCTTCGATAGAAGTCACCATGGAATCATACACCGGTACTATCTTTTCCTCAGAAAGCACCCGGTCCTGGATTATCTTCTGTCCCCTGAACTGGTCACGCCGGTGGATGAGATACACCTTCGAGGCAAATCGGGTCAGGTACAGTGCCTCTTCAAGTGCGGTACTGCCGCCTCCAACTACCGCCGTTACCTGGTCCTTGAAAAAGGCGGCATCACATGTGGCACAGTAGGACACCCCTTTCCCGGTATACTCGCTTTCCCCGGGAACACCCAGTCGTTTCAACGAGGCCCCGGTGGCAGCGATCACCGTTCTGCAGTCAAGCATCCTGCCGTCGGTGGTGGCGATCTCGAAGTAGTCCTTGTTTTTCAATACCCTGCTCACCTCGCCGCTGTCTATTTCAACCCCCAGTCTTCGGGCCTGGTTCTCCATGTTGCTGGCAAGCTGCCAACCTTCTATGGGATCGATAAAACCGGGATAGTTCTCAATCTCGTAGGTCATCATCACCTGTCCGCCGGGTGATATTTTTTCAATTACCTGCACATCAAGTCCCGCCCTGATGGCGTATATGGCCGCACTCATCCCCGCCGGCCCGGCACCCAGTATTATACAGTCTTTCATAGTAAAAATTCTCCTCGTTTTTTTGTGTATGTTACAGTATAACTTAAAATACTAAAAACGTCAATAAAGAAAACCACTGCTAACTGATAACTGTTCACTTCTCACTTAAAATGTATATTTACCTTGACAGATAATCACTTACCCGTTTTTTTTTCATTACTGCTTATAATTATGCCAAATGAACACAAAATTAATGAACACATAAGAGAGTACACAATGAGCGCAGAAAAGGTAATCTACGAAAACGGCAACATAACCACCCCTGACAATCCCATTCTTCTCTATATCGAGGGTGACGGCACCGGTCCGGATATCTGGCGGGCCACCCGTATCGTCCTGGACGCCGCGGTTGAGAAGACCTACGGCGGTAAAAGGAAGATAGAATGGAAAGAGGTACTTGCCGGTGAAAAAGCATATAACGAGACTGGCAAATGGCTCCCCGAAGAGACCGTTGAAACGATAAAAGAATACAAGGTGGCCATAAAGGGACCCCTCACCACTCCCGTTGGGGGCGGTATCCGGAGCATCAACGTCGCGTTGCGGCACCAGTTGAAGCTGTACGCCTGCGTACGTCCCGTTCGTTACCTGTCCGGCGTGCCCAGTCCACTTAAGAAACCCGAACTTGTGGACATGGTGATCTTCAGGGAGAACATGGAAGACCTGTATGCCGGCATCGAGTGGCAGCAGGGATCTGATGAAGCCAAAAAGGTCCTGGATTTCCTCAACAACCAGATGGGATACGCTCTTCCCGCAGATACCGGCATTGGAGTAAAACCCATCAGCATCACCAACACGAAAAATATTGTCCGGCGTGCCATAGAATACGCCATAGAGAACAACCGTGAAAGTGTTACCCTGATGCACAAGGGGAACATCATGAAATTCACCGAGGGGGCCTTCCGCGACTGGGGCTACCAGCTTGCAAAAGAAGAATTCGCCGACGAGACCATAACCGAGGACGAACTCTGGGACAAGTATGACGGGAAGCGGCCCGGGGGCAAAATAGTCATCAAGGACAGGATCGCCGATGCCATCTTCCAGATGGTGCTGCTGCGGCCAACCGATTTCGACGTGATCGCCACACCAAACCTCAACGGCGACTACATCTCCGACGCCCTTGCAGCACAGGTGGGAGGGCTTGGCATGGCACCGGGAGCCAACATCGGCGACAGCGAAGCGGTCTTCGAGGCAACCCACGGTACCGCTCCCAAGTACGCAAACCAGGACAAGGTAAACCCAAGCTCACTGGTGCTCTCGGGCGAGATGATGCTGCGCTTCCTTGGCTGGACAGAAGCAGCCGACAACCTCATAAGCGCACTGGAAAAGACAATAAGCAACAAGACGGTCACCTACGACCTTGAACGACAGCTTGAAGGGGCAACCCTATTGAAATGCTCAGAATTCGCCCACGCGATGGCAGGGAATATGTAGTTATTAGTTATTGGTAAATAGTGAATAGTGGATGGTTAGAACACTAATAACTAATAACCATTCACTATTCACCAAATTCCATTTGACATTACCTCGACATCGATTTAATACTGCTTCATACCGTATATCGCATTCATAATCTCTCATAACATCAGAGGACGCCATGTTTGAAAACTTTTTTGCGTTCACCGGTACCAGTATACACTGGATAGATGTCAGCCTCATTATCGCCTACATGGCCGGCATCACCATCTTTGGCTACTTCTTTGGCAAGCGCATCAAGACATCAAGCGATTACTTCCTTGCAGGACGATCCCTTCCCTGGTGGATCATCGGCATGTCCATTATCGGCACCAATATCGGGTCCAACGATTACGTGGGGGCCGCCGGCGGCGCCTACCGTATCGGCATTGCCCAGGCAAACTTCGAGTGGATCGGCGCCATTCCCGCCATGGTACTTTCGGCCTTTATCTTTATTCCATTTTACTGGCGGGCGGGCGTCTTCTCCATCCCCGAATACCTTGGCAAGCGCTACAGCGACGCCGTACGGGTCATATCGGCAATTATTCTCACATTATTCTCTATCATCATCGTGGGGGTGTTTCTGTGGGCAACCTCCCTCATGCTGAAAACCTACCTGGGCTGGCCAATATCCTTCAGCATACTGGTAACCGCCACGGTGGTGGGTTTCTATACCATATCAGGCGGTCTTGGCGCCGTGGCAATCACCGACTCCATACAGCTTGTCATCATGTTCACCGGCGCCATCGCGGTGGCGGTACTGGGCATCAGCGAGGCGGGAGGCCTTGATCATTTTATCAGTACCATACAGGCAGACCATCCTTCCCACCTGGAGGCCTTTCTGCCCGCAGACCACGAGTTTTTCCCCTGGCCGGGGGTCATCCTTGGCCTTGGAATGGTACTCTCACCCGCCTACTGGTGTA
>CAYFSO010000050.1:0-20953 GCA_964345775.1 uncultured Leptospiraceae bacterium
CTTGCCTTTACCGCTACGGGGGTAATCACGGTTCGATTTACCACCGGTGCGGGCACAAATACTATTTTAGCCGCGGCCCTGGTGTTCGGAATACTGTTCTCATTCATGACTGGATACGGCAACAGGACCATGGACCATTACAGCCTGCGACGGGTTGAATTCAAGAAAGCCGGCATGTGGTACAGGAATAACGGCACACAAGATGACAAAATGCTTATCAGCGAAACCAATGTTGCCATGTATTACAGTGGCCTGGGAAGGTCCCGTTTTATGCAATCACGGAAACTTGAAAAGGATACCATGGAAGGCCTGGTAAAAGAGCTGTCACGTAAGGATGTAACCCTTGTATTCATTGACGATTTTTACATACGCCGGCTCAAGGCAGGGGATAAAAACGCCCTGATGCGCAACGCGGAAACCCTTAAAATGATCCGGGGAAAAGCAGCTGAAAACCGGCATTTTACGCTTATAAGAATATTTTCTACCGGTGAGGACATTAAAAGTTACCTCTACCGCTTCAACCCGTAAAAGATTTTCATGTTAGAATAATGCAGCAATTTTCTGTTGCAAATATGATACAATGTATCGTCAATTACACCCTTTTTTAGAAGAAAGTCGGCTATTGTGATTTTATGGGTCATAACTCCTCATAATACCAGAAGATACAGCACAACCAACACAATCCTCGGCACGATTAATGCTTAATTAATTCGTTCACAGTGAATTAAAGAGGATTGTTATGAGTAACGGACAGAAAATAAAGGTGGCACTCTTTTCAGATATTCTCAGGGAGAATATTGACGGGGTAACCTATACCCTGTATAACATCATTGACCGCATACCCCGTGATGAGTTTGAGTATCTCTTTATAACTGCATACCCCCCCGAGGACAGGGAACGGGTTCCTTTCCAGGTGGAAACCTGTAACTACGTAAGTTTCCCCTTATACAAGGATTACCCGCTGGCACTGCCCTTTTTCAATGGCAAAATGGAAAAGGCCCTTGAAGAATTTCAGCCCGACGTGATCCATTTTACAACCCCTGCCCTTCTGGGACGTTACGCGCTGAAATACGGCCTGAAACACAATATCCCTGTATTCAGCACGTACCATACACATTACCTGTCATATATAGATTATTATTTGAATTTCTTCCCCGGCCTGGTACGGGCAGTTAAGGCACTGGTGAAGAAGATCACCGTGTGGTTTTACAACAAGTGTGATCTTACCTTTGTACCCACACAGCCCATTGTTGACGAGCTGGAAGAAGCAGGTGTTGAAAGAGATCGCATGACCATCTGGGGACGCGGGATTGAGATGAACAGGTATAACCCCGACTACAGGGACGATGAATACATGGACAAACTGTGTGGCAGGGGTACTACCAGGATATTATTTGTAAGCCGGCTTGTTGATGAGAAAGAGATCAGGACCCTTGAAAAGGTCTACAAAATACTCAAGGCAACCCGTCCTGAAGTAAAAATGGTTATTACAGGGGATGGTCCCCGCCTGAAAAGAATGCAGCGCCGGATGCCTGGTGCCGTATTCACCGGCAAGCTTGTGGGAGAGGACCTTGCACGCATCTACGCGTCAAGTGACCTCTTCCTTTTCCCGTCCATCACTGAAACGTTCGGCAACGTTGTGCTTGAAGCCATGGCTTCCGGTCTCCCGGTTGTATGCGCGGCCCGTGGCGGCCCGATGGGTATCGTTAAACATGGTGTTACCGGGTATCACGTTGAACCAAAGAACACGGATGATTTCTATTACTACATTTCAACATTGATAGACGATCCGAAACTGCGGGACAGGATGAGCAAAAACGCCGTTGGGTATGCCAAAAAGCAAAGCTGGGACGCCCTGTGCGAAGAGATGTTTAACATCTACAGGACACACTTCGCAGAGTATACCCATGCTGACGCGTCCGAAGAGGATGAAGAAAGAGATGAAGTTGCAATCTGACATAGACAACATGGTTCCCGAACAGATGAAGGAACAAAAAACCAGCACCTTTAAAAAGGTGCTGAAGCTGGTGGGGCTTTTGCTTGGGATCAGCCTCCTTTATGTATTCGTGCGCAATTCGAACCTGGATGCCATATGGACACAACTTTCCACCATCGGCTGGAAATTCATATTTCTTATCGGTGTGAGTTTTGTTTCGTATTTCCTGGTCACCGTTGCATGGAGGCAGTCATTCCTGGACGCCCCTCGCGGTGTGGGCATCATGCATTTGTTCGTACTGAGGCTGATCGGAGAAAGCCTCGCGCAGATCAACCCTACCAACGTCATCGCCGGGGACACCCTTAAAGCGGTTATGCTGCGAAGGAAGGGAGTACCGTACCAGTCAAGTGTCGTATCACTGACCATATCACGTTTTCTTATAATTCTCTCCAGTGTTGCCCTTATGGCCATCGGCGTATACATTTTTCTTGACCATATACAGGCACTGGCCAGCCAGCACATGATCGTTATAATGACCCTGACGGTTGTGGCAATACTGCTGATACTGCTTTCACTGCTGCATACCGGCAAGGGGATCTTTGGCCTGCCGGTACGGATCATGAATTCGCTGTTCCCGCATTCAGAAAAAGTACAGGCGGTGGCAGAGAATTTGAAGCTGATAGACGAAGAACTGTTAGAATTTTACCGCAGAAAAAAACTTTCATTCTTTTCTGCTTTCTGGTTATCATTCTTCCACCGCATAACCGGTGCTGGCGAATTCTACGTGATCCTCTTGTTTCTTGGCATAGATATTTCATTTTTTTCATGTGTTGCCATAGAGATCGGTGTAATGGTTTTCAAGGCCCTGGGTTCATTCATCCCGGGACAGATTGGCATCGAGGAATATGGCAATAAGGTTATGCTCGGTTTCGTGAACGTGCCCGGATCTGAAATATGGATAACCGTTTCCATACTTCGCCGCGCACGGCAGATTTTCTGGATCGGGCTGGGAGTAATACTGTTCTCGCTCATGATCGGCAAGAAATCACCAAACCCGGTCATGGCAGAGCAAAGGAGTTGATCATGGAAGTACTATTTATTACACACAAGTATCCACCCTCCATCGGGGGAATGGAAAAACAGAGTTACGAGCTCATCAAGGGGGTATCGAACCATTCCAAGGTTCATACCATCGTATACGACAACAATACCAGCAAGGTGAAATTCTTCTTTACCCTGAAAAAGCGGGTAAAAAGGATCCTTGAGGAAAACCCGGGTATTTCGGTGATCCACCTGAACGACGGGTTGATGGCAATATTCGCCTACAAACTGAAAAAGATAACCAGTGTGCCCATCATCGCCACGTTGCACGGGCTGGACATCGTATTTCCCAGCATCATTTTTCAAAAAATAGCGGTGAACCGTTTCAAGAAGCTTGATGGCATTATCGCCGTCAGCAATGCAACCGCTGAAGAATGTCACAAGCGTGGTTTTGACAAGGACAAGGTGTTCGTGGTCAGGAACGGGGTTGATACCGAGCTGGGATATATCAGGAAAATTTCCCGTTTCAGGAGCGTCATGGAAGAGCGGCTTGGCACCTCCCTTGAGAACAAGAAGGTTCTGATATCGGTTGGGCGAGGCGTTCGACGAAAGGGGTTTTCCTGGTTTATCGACAAGGTGCTTCCCAAACTGGATGAAAATGTCATCTACCTCATCGTGGGTCCTCCACAGCAGCACCTCAAAAAGATCCAGGTGCTTTTCAAGCTCATCCCCAACCATCTTGCCCACCTGGTAAGCCTTCTGTTCGGCTGGGGTATGGATGAGATCGATATACGCAGGGCCCTTGAAAACCCGGCCGTAAAGGGACGTGGATTCTACCTGGGCAAACTGCCATTCGAAGAGATGATACAGTTTCTCAAACATGCCGATATCTTCGTTATGCCCAACATAAAGGTATACGGTGACGCAGAGGGTTTTGGCCTTGTTGCCCTTGAGGCAGCCGTAAACAACACAACGGTTGTTGCCTCTTCCATTGAAGGTATTACCTGTGCCATACAGGACGGGAAAAACGGTTTCCTGGTTCCGGCAGAAAATGTTACCGCCTGGACCGAAAAGATAAACGCGCTACTGGCCGACAGGGATCTTCTCGATACATTCAGCAGGGCTGCCCGTGACTTTACCATGGAAAACTATTCATGGGATCACATGGTTGACGGATATGTCACCGTGTTCAACCGGTACCACAAGGAATACATGCAGGAACAGGAAGCACCGGTATTTAATTTTCAGCCCGGTGATTACTCAAAAGTAGCCGTATAGTTAACTAACGGGTTCCCGGGGCTATACCGGGGCCCGTACTTGAAATTCTTTCTGCGGGTGCTCCGTTACAGAACATTTCCAAATTATTACTGAAAACTTTTGACCTGGAGAGAATACGTAAAACGATGATTAACGTACATGGAACATTGTTGTCAAAAAAATGGATCGCAGCACTTTGCGCAGTATTGATCATTGCTGGAGTGGCGTCCCGCATCCTGTTTATCAACGCTGATGCACCACAGGATATATCCATATCAGCGGCCATCTACACCGATGAAGGGTTTAAAACCTATTCACCAAGAAACAGGGTGCTTTTCGGTGACTGGAAATGGACACCGGAAGACGAGTATCGCAGCTGGGTTAATTCAAGCCCGGTTGCAACCGCATCATATACGTGGATATTCAAGCATTTTGGCGTCAGCTTTCCAACGATACGAAGCCTCTCCATATTCTACGGTACAATGACCGTGCTGCTCCTGTTTATTTTCATGTTCTATTGTTACAACCTGTCTGCCGCCCTTTCGGGAACTGTTTTTTTCAGTTTGAACTTTTTTGTAATAATGTTCAACCGTCTTGGGCTGTACGAAACCCATCTTGTTTTTTACTCGGTACTTGCCCTTTTTCTTCTGTATTTATCCTGGAGAGTACTAGACAGTTTATACAGGAAAAGAAAATCACTCAACGTTACAGTTCGCCTGGCATATGTGCTTCTGGCTATTATCATGTTTGGTTTCGCGCTGACGGCAATGATAACCGGGTTCCACATCAAAAAATCCATCACCCTTATCCTGGTAGCATTACTACCCGCCATAATCCTTTCCCTGATGGTACTGCATGAAAGAACAAACAGGAAAAGGGCCTCCATGTTCGCCTTGATCATGGGACTCATGGTTCTCGGGTACCTGCTGTTTGCCCACCTGTCATTCCTGCATTCTCCACTTAACAGTTTTTTCAATTTGCGTATACTTGGAGTAAAGATCGACTCCATACTGCCACTTCGATCACTTGCTCCCCTGTATGTGCTGGTGGGGAAAGGTATGTACCGGGAATTCGTGTTCCTGCAACCCGTAATACTTTTCATGGCATTTTATTATGCAGTGTATACATTTTACAGGTTTTCATACAGGGGTGAAAAACCCTCGGTTGACCTGTACCTGTCAAGCTGGTTCTTTTTCGGCTTTGTACTCCTGATGATGCTGCAATATAATCCTGCAAGGTATTTCCTGATGCTTACCGTCCCTGCAGCAATCCTTGCCTCACGGGGACTTCATGCTCTGGGGAACGGAACTTTGTCCAGTTTCAGGGACTCCGCACGTCCCTTTACCATAAAGGCCATCCTGTCAATTGCCTCCTTTTTTGCAGTATTGTATTCCGCGGTTATCATCTATGTACACGTGATACCTTTCAGCATTCGGAACCGGCTGTATGACAGCGTCTATCCACATGCCATCGGCGGCACCATCAGCAAGGCCCTGCCGGTACTTCTTACGGTGGGTACGGTGGTCATCATTATTGCAGTTGTTTTCTTTATTCTGAAAAAAAGAATTCGCAACTGGATTTTTAATCCATCAAATGCGGTTACACTGCTGCTCATTATCCTTGCTTTTCACTGTTTCCAGGCTGGTCGCTGGATGATCACACACGACAATCATCTCTATTCTATTTCAAAAGAACTGGGAGAGGAATTACCTGGCAACGCCGTAATAGCAGGCAGCTGGTCAGCAGGGCTGGTATGTGAGAACGGGCTTCGTGCCCTGATCATACAATCAAAAAATACGTATAACTACGCGCTGTTAAAAAAAATAATTCGCAACGAGCCTGTCACGGTGAACAGGCTCAGAGAGGGAACTCTTGTAAGAGAACAGGAGACGGATATTCCACTGTACTTAGCTGTAAGCCCGAACGTCATCTTTGAAAAGAAAATAGTGCAGGAATTTGGTGAGTATATTTGCCCGGACAGGCTCACCTGGAAAGTTCGACTCGGGTATTTCGACATTCAGATCTATCGAATACGTTGACCCGTGAAAACCTGTTCCCTTTAAAAAAAGGAACCGAGGAGGGTTTGTATGGATCTATTCGAGAAGTGTTTTCAGTTTAAGCGTCACATCGACATTGAGGCAGCAGGCTATATGCCGTATTTCAGGCCCATCAGCGAGAATAACGGGCCAATGGTAAAAATGGAAGGTCATGATGTCATCATGGCCGGTACCAATAATTACCTCGGGCTCAGTATTGACCCGAGGGTCAAGGAAGCTGCCGAAAAAGCCACGCGTGCTTTCGGTACCGCGTGTTCAGGTTCACGGTATATCAATGGGACCCTGGATCTTCACAATCAGCTGGAGGCCGCCCTTGTGGATTTTACCGGCAGGCAATCAGCCATTGTATTCAGCACTGGCTTTCAGACCAACCAGGGGGCCATTGTCCCGCTTATTAGCGAGAATGATTACCTCGTTTCCGATGCTGAAAACCATAACAGCATCATACAGGGATCGCTCATCGTAAAAGGAAAACTGGGATCAGACAGGGTAAAAGTGTATCGCCACAACGACATGGACCATCTTGATGAAATATTATCTCAGCTTCCTGCTGATTCGGGGAAAATGGTTGTATTTGACGGTGTATTCAGCATGTCAGGGGAGATCATCCCCCTGCCGGAACTCCTTAAGGTAACCAGGAAACATGGTGCACGCACCATGCTCGACGACGCCCACGGGTTTGGTGTTATCGGCGATCATGGCCGTGGTACCGCAAACCATTTCGGCCTGAACGATGATGTGGATATCGTCATGGGTACATTCAGTAAGAGTTTCGCATCCCAGGGTGGATTCCTGGCAGGGAAGAAAGAGGTGATCGACTATATCAAGTACGGATCACCTGCCCTGCAGTACAGTGCCAGCATGCCGCCGGCCCAGGTCGCCTCTGTTTTGAAATCCATAGAGATCATGTTGCAGGAACCTGAAAGGATGGAAAGATTATACCATATCCAGAAACGTGTCAGGGAAGGACTGAGAGCCCTTGGATTCAACGTAATGGATGGACAGGTTCCCATAGTACCGGTTATTCTTGCTGATGATGTGTTAACCTTCAGTTTCTGGAGAGAGCTCATGAACGAGGGTGTATTTGTAAACGCGGTTATTCACCCTGCAGTGCCCCAGGGAATGCAGTTGCTGCGACTCAGTTTCATGGCAACCACGGAAGATTGGCACATAGATGTACTTCTTGAGAAGTTCGACATGATCGGGAAACGACTTGGCGCATTAAAACAAGATGCAGCAGCAGGATAGTGATCACCTGTTCTCTACTGTGATCGATACGATCACCTCGGGCCATTGTCTTTTCACCGGGGACATGCCGGGTGGTGCGATCACGCTGCAGACCACCCGCGTGTCTTCCTGTAAGGTAGACAGGAAGATGGGGGTTGTCGTCACGTGTATGTCACCCGTGACTTTTCTGGTTGTTGTATACATGATGGGGATTTTTGAGGGGGTAACCTCAACTGAGCTTATTTCAAGACCTGATGGTAGTTTCCCAACCAGCTGCGGTTTCACATTCACCTCGTGCTCCATGTAAGACTGGAGGGAGATCTCAAATGTTGATGGATTTGCATTCACCAGTGCAATGCCGGCAGGGAGGTTGAGGTTTTTTCGTGAAATGGCAATCTCCCTCTGTCCCGCCTCCTGGTCTGACAGGTCTACTATAGCTATGAGGGATTCAGGATTTACCATGTTGATCTTTGCTACTGTCCCGGCTATTTTCACCCTTGTATTAATGGGTTTATCCCCGGTAATGACCGTTTGTTCTGGTAACTTGTACTCAATGGGAACGGTTGCCGACATCTCCTTCACCTGGTTCATGCTGAAAGTTATGGACAGCCATAATACAAACGCGATTCCGAGACTGGCAAACACCTCGCCTGCAACCTTCCCACTAATTTTTCCGCTTTTGGGTTTCATTGGCGAAAAGGAACTCACCTTTCGCCAGTGTTCCTCGATTATACGTTCAAGCTGATCCTTTTCTTTTATAACCCGGTAAATCCCCTCCTTGAAAAAGGATACCTCCCCCCGTTCCTCTGAAACGGTAATGATGAGGGCATCGGATATCTCTGAAAGCCCCATTGATGCATGGTGACGGGTACCGAAAACATGGTTATAACGGTCATCCGTTGATAACGGGAGACGAAGAGCAAAGACTTCAATGATACCGTTATCAATAATAAGCGCGCCATCATGCCCCGGTGAATGGGGATCAAACAGGCTTATCAGCAAGGGTATACTTGGACTGGCATTGACGGGGATCCCGCCGGATACCTTGTCCTTAATGGATTCTTTACCCGGCAGTATAATAATTGCTCCCCATTTCCTGTTGGCCATATCAAATACCGCACTTGAAATGACAAATGAAAGTTGTCCCCCTTCTTTCAGCAGCTTCTTTATCCTCAAGGTGGAGGCGGTTTTCTCAAATATTTTTCTGATCTCTGGCTGGAATATTATTATAAGGGCTATCAGCGCTATGCTGCTAAGGGTATCAAAGATCCAGCTTATCCCGGTAAGCCCGAAAATACGGGCAAGCAGGTAAATAAAGAGGGCAATAACTATTCCCAGTCCAATACGCCATGATCCGGACGTCCTTAGTGTCCTGTAAAAAAGGAGGATAACCAGGGCAATCATGGGCACGTCCACAAACGTACGCCAGTCAATGACCTGCAGGATAGTATTTATATTAAAAGATAAAAATTCCATTTCAATAACCGGTCACGTTTTTTTATATGTTACAAATACGGATACCATAATATGAAACTATTATCACTATATGTTTCAAATTATATTACACGGATGCCTTTTTTCTTGCCCTTAACAGCAGAAAAGCCACCAGCAACCAGAAGGCAACCGCTGCGGCAGTAATTCCCAGCACGATCCGTGGCATGAGTATACCTCCCAGTCCCAGCAGGGGGATGACCATGCTGGTCCATAAGCCTCCCCCCATTATGGGCTCATGTAACAGTTGTTTATACGCGAAGGCATCTGCTGCCGGCGACTCATACTCGGGATCTACCACCCGGAGCAGCAACAGCCCGGTAGCCGTCACCCCCATTGACTGCCCCATTTCAGCAATGGCCCGTTCGAACCATGCGTCCGGCAACAACCGTTTTGCAAGTACCATTATACAGAATATGTTCCATGCAATACCGGCAAATACCATGATAAACAAGGGTACCAGCCCAGTGGTAAGTGCTTCTATACGGATAGTAGATATTGCTGCAACGATCAGCAAATCCAGTGCCAGGTTCTGCAATCTTCGGTTTAATCCGATATCAATAATTTTGTGCTGGTCATACCTGTCTTCCAGCAATTGTATGATCAGCCCACCCATCATGCACAGTGGGAAGAGTGGAAAACTGTTCAGAAGGATCATGAGCTTTTCGTGAATTCCAGGTGAAAAAAAAGATCCGGAAAGCTCTCCGGCAAATATGAGCCCTTCTTTTATGAGGAAACCGATCAGCACCGCCAGCCCGATGATGGCAAGGTGCAGGGTGAGTGCGTCAATGGCATCAGATTTTACCGAAAGCCTGCCTGCAACCGGGCGACGGTCTACCGGGATGACACCTATTGTATCATCTTCAGGGACATCACCGGTGTCCATGAGTTTATGGGTATAGCCCTTTCGTGCCGCCCAGTTGATGAGCATGATACCGAAAACAACGGCCCCCAGTATGCCGGCGGTGGCACTTGCCAGCGCAAAGTCCTTCCCGGCCTTCCAGTTCAGCTTGTCGAAGGTGGGGCCAAGTCCGCCCGCGGTACCATGACCTCCTTCAAATCCAACGGGCATAATGGCACCAAACATTCCGGGAAGTTCCGGCCACAACATGTTAATGAATGCAACGAAAAGCCCAACACCCACCAGGTACTGTCCCCAGGCCACGGTTTGCCCATAGGCAAGCTGCGGGGCCGCCCGGTTCCACACCGTCCGAAGCCGGGGTAATGCTACCCCGAGGAACAGGCACGCGAATACTATATTGATGAGAAACCCGGGCAGATCTTCCCAGCCATTGATCCATTCGGATGGTACTGGATGTTGCAGCACCTGTGCCACCTGTATAACCACCAGGCCCAGCAATCCGCCAATGACTGCCGAAGGGAGGTAGAGTTTCTGTAAAAGTTTTATTCTGGTTCTCAGCGCATGCCCAATCCACAGGAGAAGGCAGAGCCCGATAAACGGAAGAAGGAAGGGATTCACGGATACCTCCGGCCAGGACTTATTATCGATCAGTCTATGTATGTGTACTATTTATTCTCAACAGTCAAGGTATATTTTCCGCCGCATTGTTCTTTAAATTCATTTTCTACTGTATTGATTATGGCCATCGGAATTTGCATACGTATTTCCAGGCCCCCGGGTGAATAGTCTTCTTCTACTTTTACAAGATCATAATTATCAATTATTCTGTACGCATTTCCTGTCAATTCAAAGGGAACCTTTACCGTTACCGCCGCCATGTGCACCAGTTCCCGTTTTGGACACTCGTCAAGACACCGGGCAGCCGTTCCTCCGTACGCACGCGCAAGTCCTCCAACGCCCAGTTTTATGCCACCGAAATAGCGTGTGATCACCACCATAACGTTATCGAATTCCTTGTTCACTATGGAACCCAGTATTGGTTTCCCTGCCGTTCCCGCTGGCTCCCCGTCGTCGAAGAACCTGAAAACATCACCGGTATGGAAAGCCCAGCAGTTATGTGAAGCCGACGGGTCCCGTACCTTTTCCAGGAATGACATTGCTTCTGGCTCAGATGATACATGTGCAACACGGGCGATAAACCTGCTTTTCTTTATATGCGTTTCCAGTTCATGATATTTGGCTGCTGTGTACATTGTTCAATTCTCCGATAATTCCGTTCGCTCAAACCGTCTCCATATATAATAGAGGGGTATTCCTGCTGCCAGGGCAAGAATACTGAAAAGGCTTGTTCCTGTCCAGCTTATCAATGCCGCTGCCATCATGAATACCGTCAGCACAATAAATACCAGTGGCAGAAGCGGGTACAACGGTACACGGTAAGGACGTTCCAGGTGAGGATGTGTTTTTCGCAGCTTCATAAGGCCGGCAACCGAGAGAAGCGGGAACACGCTGAGGGCCAGGCCCATGTACACGATAAGGGTAATTGCGGTACCGGTAAAGACATAGAACACCGCCAGGGCAGTCTGCAACAGTATTGCGGGAACAGGGGTATAGCGTGTTTTGTGCACTTTCCCCAGGAACCTGAACATCATACCATCCCTGGCCATGGCATAGTACACCCTGGGACCAACCATCATCTGGGCCGATACCGATGAAAGCACGATAACAGCGATTGCGGGTGTAAAGAGCATTGCCCCGGTGCTGCCCAGCAAATGCTTTACAGCCACGGCTCCCACTTCGTCTACACCTGCGAGGTTCTTACCACTGGTAGAGACCAGGAATACAATGTTCAACATAATATAAAGTGCTGTAACAAGAACCACGCTTCTTCCAAGCACCGCGGGCAGGGTTTTGCCGGGATCTTTCACCTCGCCTGACACGTAGGTTGCGGCGTTCCACCCCGTGTAGGCAAACATTATCATGAGCAGCGCCAGCCCGAATCCTGCAATGGGATGTGTATCGCCTGCAACGACCGTGTATTCCCCCGAAAGTCTTCCCACCTGTGACCAGTCAGCTGCAATCACCCCTGCACCGATCAATGCGACAATAAGACCTATTTTAATAATTGTTAATATGTTCTGTACCAGGGCACCACCCCTGACTCCAGCCATGTGCGCTATTCCGATTACTGTTACCAGAACCGCAGAAGCTGCTCGATGACCAAAAGAGTTCTGAGCCAGTATATCCGCAATTCCGGTATACCCGGCTGCACCAAAAAAACTGCCGGCATACTGACCTATCAGCAATGCACCGGCGGCAGCAGGTGCTGAAAATCCCACTATAAGTGAAACCCATCCGGTTAGAAACGCCGGAAGATATCCAAAGATCTTCTTCAGGTACACGTACTCGCCGCCAGCATGAGGCCAGATGGTGGCAAGTTCCGCGTAGCAGAGGGCCCCGGAAAATGCAACCAGTCCCCCAATGCCCCATAATACCAGTACCCACAGCGCATCCCCGGTAATACCAAGCACGTTTCCCGTGGTCATGAATATACCTGTCCCTATCATGTCCGCGGCAATAATGAGAACACCGGTCCAGAGACCGATCTGTCGTTTTAACGTGGTTCTATCATTATCCATTACGGCTAACTGTACACCACATATAAGCGATATATCAATTATTATTATGCATGTTATCACATACTCTTACACTTATGCAAATTGTTACCAGTAATTGTAATTTGCTTGCCTGTACGCAAACCTGCACATAGAATACAGTAATGATACTCAGAGAATTGATACATAACATCTCCCTGGTACTTGTACTCGGTGTTCTCTACAGCTTTCTCTACAGGCGTCTTGATAAGTCTTCCCTTTACTTCAAAATACTTTCAGGCAGTCTTTTTGGTATTATTGCCATACTGGGAATGATAGTACCGTTACACCTGTTACCCGGTATCATTTTTGACGGCCGTTCCATTATCATAAGTATTGCAGGATTCTTTGGGGGAATCATTCCCGCTTCAATTGCTGTTCTCATGGCCGGTACCTATCGGACGTACATCGGGGGAGACGGAGCCTTGATGGGTATTCTCGTGATCGTATCCTCCGCAGGTATTGGAACCTTCTATCACTGGCTACGGTCAAGGTTTCGTACTATTACCGGCATTTCGCATTTATACCTCTTTAGTCTTATTGTTCACGGTACCATGCTGCTTTGCATCCTCGCGCTGCCTGATGATGTGCAGCAGCATGTGTTCAATAATATTGCCCTGCCTGTAATAACACTTTACCCCGTGGCATCGGTGATAATATGCAGGATACTGCTGGACCAGGAAAAGCGAATTCGGAATGAGAAAGAGAGGGAAACACTTCTCAAGGAAATACATCACCGTGTAAAGAATAACATGCAGATAATCTCAAGCCTCCTGAACCTCCAGAGGAACAGCCTTAAGGATAACTATGCCAGGGAACTACTGGACAGCAGTATTACCCGGGTATCCTCCATGGCGATGGTACATGAAAGGCTATATAAATCCGGCAGCCTTTCGTACATAAATTTCAGGGATTACGTGTTAGATCTTACTTCGGGAATACTTGACACCTTGAAGATCTCGCATAATACAATAACGATACTAACAGATATTGAAGACATAAACCTGGATATTGATAAGGCAATTCCATGCGGACTTATTATTAATGAGCTTCTATCAAACTCCCTCAAGTATGCTTTCAAAGACGCAACTACTGGAGAAATAAAAATAGATTTCTCAAGATCCGGGGGTAACACATGTGCGCTTAAGGAAGACGCACGTGATTTCACCCTTGGGAACATACAGGCCCGAATATATGAATTAATGAAACTGAAAAGTATGATCACAAGGAACTGAAGAAATGATGAGTGCGAAATGAAGCGGGTACTTTTAGCACGGTGTATCATACTCATAACGGTCTTGCCGGGCCTGCCGGGATGTGATGACGCCGCTCGTTCATTCATATATCCAGCCCCGGGGCACTACCGGGTTCCGGTTATCAGCAAGGACAGGGACAGGGTAATAGAGGTGACGTCAGCCCACAGGACTGCCAGGGCTGTTTTTACCCCCGCCGGGAACAGGCTCGTAGTTTTTTTTCACGGGAACGGGTGTACAATTGATGCGATGAAGATGTATGCCCGTAAACTTCATGAACAGGGTTACAGCACATTGCTCGTGGAATACCCGGGGTACGGCATTTCATCCGGCCATACACCTTCCGAAAAGAAAATTTATGCTGATACCCTTTCCATGCTTACACATGTCCAGGATACATATTCGTTTAAAAAAGCTGATACCATCCTTTTCGGCCAGTCACTTGGTACAGGAGTTGCGATGGAAATCGCCATTCATGATCTGGCTGAAAGGGCAATACTGGTAAGCCCCTTCACCTCTCTACGTGACACAGCAAAACACCATTACCCGGATTTTTTGGTCTCCCTCACCTTGTCCGAGGATTATGACAGCCTGTCAAAAGCTTCCTCAGTGGACATTCCCGTCCTTATAATTCACGGTGAAAAGGACAGGGTGGTTCCACATGCCATGGGATCACGGCTTCATGAAAAGTTGAAACATTCCAGCATTATCAGTATACATGGAGCAGGACATAATGATATAC
Source organism: uncultured Leptospiraceae bacterium (assembly GCA_964345775.1). Lineage (GTDB taxonomy): Bacteria > Spirochaetota > UBA4802 > UBA4802 > UB4802 > M55B154. Next base: position 14,521 of record CAYFSO010000050.1, read on the forward strand.
ACTATTATTTTGATTCCAGGCTCTGGGGAAAAATAGTATCCTTCATTGAAAAAGATGACCAGGAGCCGTAATTCCAGTTACAGGAAGCAGGAGTACATAATGCATTTTGTTATTATAACCGGCGCATCACATGGACTTGGTGAGGCAATAGCGGACGAATTCTTCAGCCAGGATGTATCCGTATACTGTATATCCAGAAGCGTGAACAAGGAATTGATGGACAGGGCTGTTGCAAAAGGATCAAAGTGCCATTACATATCACAGGACCTGACAGAAATTGACAGCATAGAAGGTATCATGGAAGAGATTTTCATGAACATCGAGGCAAAGGATCCCCACCGTATCACCCTTGTGAATAACGCCGGAACAGTGGAGCCTGTAGGGCCACTGCATACTAACAGCCCGGATGCCATAACCTCTGCATACCTCTTAAACGTGGTGGCCCCCATGACCCTCTCGTCACATTTTATAAGGATGAGCACGGGAATAACTGTTCCAAAAGTAATTGTGAACATCTCTTCTGGTGCTGCACAGCGGCCCATGTGGGGCTGGAGCACATACTGTTCTACCAAGGCCGCAATTGACATGTTCACCCGGGTAGCAGCCCTGGAACAGGAAGACCGGGAGAACCCCGTAAGGGTTCTTGCCTTCGCCCCCGGCATCGTTGACACTCCAATGCAGGAAAAGATCAGGAATACCAGCCCTGAAGATTTCAGGGATCGTGATACGTTCATTTCATATAAACAAGAAGGGCAGCTGCTTGACCCGTCAGTAGTTGCCAAAAGGCTGCGGGAGATCATTCTTGACGAATCCGTTGAAAACGGCTCCATATTGCATATCTAGCCATCTTTAGCACCGTTCATTATAATGAATAATTATATGATGGTTCCCCCCGCCACAGGCGGGGGGAACCATCACTATTCCTGTTCATTATAGAGAAAATAATTGTTATTTTGACAATAGCTGAGTTGTAACAATAAATTTATAAAAAATATTTACATGTATTTTATGATCATGAAATGTGGCATGATATAATAATGCTATATGAGAGAACCTATGAATACATCTGAAATATTTAAAGAGCTTTTCCAGGTTATACAGGAAAGAAAATCAGCGTCACCTGATACCTCCTATGTCGCTAAACTCATGGACAGGGGAGTTGAAAAGATAAATTCCAAGATCATGGAAGAAGCGCGTGAAACCTGTGAAGCCGCCACTGAGAATAACAGGGAACACCTGGTTCATGAGATATGTGACCTCCTTTTCCACACCCTTGTGCTGGCAGGTTACAGGAATATCACCCTAGATGATATTGCGGATGAACTTGAAAAGAGATTCGGCACCAGTGGCCTTGTGGAAAAAGCACGGAGGAAAGAGAATGACCCTTCATAAACTTGATACCATGAAGATCGCCATACCCGGCAAGGGAAGGCTGAAAGATCCTGCCATAAACCTCATGAAACGGGCAGGTTATTCATTCAGGCTATCGGGCAGGAACCTGTACGCCACCTGCAACAATGCGGATATCACGTTCATATTTGTCAGGGCGGATGATATACCGGTATTGGTACATTCCGGTGTGGTTGATCTTGGTATTACCGGCAGCGACCTGGTAGTAGAACGTCAGGCAGACGTTGAGGAGATACTTTCACTGGGCTTTGGGAAATGCCGACTGTGCGTGGCGGTGAAGAACAATTACAACGATGAATCATTTTCGTCCCTGGAAGGAAAAACCATAGCAACATCATTCCCGGTACTCACAAGCCAGTATTTCAAGTCAAAAGGTATGGAAATAAACTGTATCGAAATGAACGGTTCTGTTGAGATAATGGTTGGACTCAACCTTGCCAATGCCATTGTTGATATCGTGGAAACAGGTGACAGCCTGAGAGATAACAATCTCAAGGTTTTCAGCGAGATCGGGAAATACCAGGCCACCCTTATTGGAAGGAAAGGCATAATCAATGACCCTGAGGTAGTGCGCATCGTCCGCAGGCTTGAGGGGATACTGGTGGCAGACCGGTACAGCATGCTGGAATACAACATTCCCGCTGACAGGTTAAGCGAAGCCGAAAAGATCACCCCGGGGTTCGAATCTCCAACTATTTCGAGACTTGACCAGAAAGACTGGTACGCGGTAAAGGTAATGGTCGAGAAGAAGACTGTACCTGAAATCATGGACAGGCTTGAAGAAGCTGGTGCAAGTGCCATACTTGAAGCCGAAATAAATAACTGCAGGTTATAATCATCTGTTTATCAGACTTGTAAAAAAAACATGATATAAGTCAGAACAGACGGTATAATCATAAGCCTATTTTTCTGCTCCCCCTGTTTTATATGTCCTCTAATGGCATACTATAAACACTTAGTCCATATTAACGGTGGCTCCAGTGATATAATGCCTGTCGCTCTTTCAATGGAAGGTGATGTCCTCAAATACAATTATTTTGGTGGATCTGGTACTGATATTGTCGTTGACACTGATATCATCCCCGGTGAAGGCATCGTTATAACCGCTACATCTTCCAGTAATATTTTTTCACTGCACGGTCAATTGCCCCGGAACAACTATTCAGGAAGCTCTGATTTCATGGTCATACGCTCAAACCATGGATTAGAACTTCAATGGTATACATTCCTTGGAGGTAATCGTACAGATATAGTATCGAAAGTGTCAGTGGCTCACACCGGCAACATCATTTGTGGCGGGGTAACCCTTGGCAACATTGACACACTTGAGTCAATTTCCCCTCTTAACCCTTTCATGGACGCAAAGGACATCCTGCTTGTATCTCTACACTCCAATGGACATGTTGACTGGTTCACCATGATTGGTGGTCCCGGTACAGATAATTTTGGGGATTTTCTTCAGACCACAGGTGATGGATTGTATGTTGCCGGCGAATCATACAGTTCCATATCTGAATTATGTTTCACTACACCGTTGCAAAGTTATTCAGGGAATATTGATTTATTTATTTCACGCTGGGCTTTGTAAAAGGCAACTAATAATTCGAATTGTGATCATATCACCTCTGTCCTGTTCCTGCCATTGTTTTTTGCCCTGTACAGTGCATCATCCACTTTTGCAAGAAAGGTACGCTCATCATCTTTTTCAACATCAAATTGCGTCACGCCAAGGCTCACCGTCACGTGTTTCACCACCGGAAATTCATGTTCGAATATCTCTCTTCGAATACGCTCTGCCAGCACACAGGCCTCCTCCATGCCGGTTTCCGGGTTCAGTATTATGAACTCTTCGCCACCCCATCGAGCAAAAACATCCATTGGGCGCTTGATAGCATTGACGATAGAAACAAGTTCAACAAGAATATCATCTCCCACAGGATGCCCATAGGTGTCATTTATCTTTTTAAAGTAATCTATATCGAACATGATAACACCAAGCGGACGAGGATATCGTTTGATCCTGTTGATTTCATTTTCAAGTTCCATTGAAAACTTGTGCCGGTTAAAGATCTGCGTTAACGGGTCTATCACGGAAAGGCGCTGAAGCTCTTCTTCCATCTCTTTTCGTTCCTGTATATCCCTGGCAACAGCATATATTAGTTCATCTTCCATGTTCACGTTTGATTTCCACGAGAGCCAGCGGTACGAACCATCCCTGCAGAGATACCTGTTGTCGAAAGAAAAAACGTTCTCCCCTTTTTTCATGGTTTTTATTGCATCAAGTGTAGGTTCCCGGTCATCCGGATGCACGAATTCAAGATATGGACGGTTTTTCAATTCTTCTTCTGACCAACCAAGGGTCTTTGACCAACTGGGACTCAGGGATATAAAATATCCTTCAAGGCTGGCAATACACAATAAGTCCAGTGTAACATCAAAAAACACCTGGTGCTGATGCCGAAGCTTTTTCTCTTCAGTTATATCCCGTGAAGAACCTACGATCCCAATAACCTTTTCGTTTCTGTCCTTTATGGGACTTAGCCAGGTATTCCATATCCTGTCTCCCCCGGGAAGTGAAAGCTGTTCCTCGTATGTTACTGGTTCACCACGTTCAACACAACGACGGTAGTTTTTTTCTATTTGGGAGCCGGGGTCATCACCCAGCAATTCAACAGGTGTCTTTCCCTGCACTTCCTCCGTTCTGAATCCGGTTGCTTCTTCATGGGTCTGGTTCAATCTCCTGAATGTAAACCGGTTATCGTTAGATACGTCCATGAGAAAAATCGCGTCATGCGAATTGTTAAAAATGGACTCGTATTCCTTTTTCAGTTCCTGCAGCCTGTTCTCGGCCCTGATCCGTTCAGTGATATCATTCTGGATGGTAACGAAGCTTATTATTGCACCACTGTCATCTTTGATGGGGGTGATCACCTGGAATGCAGTATAGAGCTCTCCGTTCTTCTTCCGGTTAATGATCTCTTCCTGCCACACCTCTCCTTTCACTATTGTGTTCCAGAGATCTTCAAAATATTGATTGCTCATCATTCCTGAATTCATAATTGATGGGCTTTTGCCTTTTACTTCGCTCCATTCATACCCGATATTATTTTCAAATGCAGGATTTACATATTCTATCTTCCCATCACGGTCGGTGATATAAATTATATGTGAAGCCTGTTCTATTGCAGCTTTAAATCGACGCAAATCATCTTCATCATGTTTTCGACCTGTAATATCAATTATATAACAGATGTAAGAAGCAACCTTACCTTGTTCATCGCGAATGATGGTAGTAACGTCCTGCACCCATCGGGACTCTCCACTATTGTCGAGTATACGGTAATCGTGATGCTGGAAAGTCTTTTCCCCGGCATCAATTGCTGATTGGAGTTCCCTGCTAACCATGGAGATATCTTCAGGATGTATAATATCTTTAAAACTGGTGGAGTTCTCCATTAGCTCCCTGGAATTATATCCCAGTATCATGGAAACATTGGGAGAGATGTATTCTATTGGCCAACTGTCAATGTCACGCCATGTTAGAATTATCACCGGTCCCTTGGTGAAGAGATCTTTTGTTATTACCAGGCCGTTATCCATACATTATTAACCGAATTTGAATACGATGATAGGCACAATACACCTGCAATTACTGTATTACACTTTAAAAAAATGACAAGTAATTCTCATTACCCGGTATTGACATCCCTGTACTGCGTATTTGTGAAAAATAATTCATGAGGTATTCATTTTTTTGGGAGATTCAGGTTTATCGCCGTATTTTTTTATGGCCGGATAACGCTTTCCCCTTCCAGCAGCTGGCCTTCAACTTCTATTTTTAACATCCTGTTGCTCTTGTAGAGTATATTGTCACGAAGCCATCGTGAAGCAAGAAAGCCCATCTCGTACATGGGCTGGCCTATCGTGGTAAGCAGTGGCCTGTACACCTTTCTTAATGGTGAATCATCAAACCCTGTCACAGACATGTCTTCAGGTACCTTTACGCCTGCATTTTGCAGTTCATTTATGAGCCGTATGGCCATGTAATCATTGAAGCTTACAACCGCATCACACTCACGCTGTATGAAGTAATCAGCCGTTTCTGCATCAACACTGTGTAAAGATTCCTCGTTGTATACCAGGTCCCCGCTGTACTTCATACCTGCTTCCAGTATGGCTGTTGCATATCCCCTGTGCCTGTCACGGTTATTCAGGTTTGAACTGTTTCCCAGGAAACCTATTTTCTTATGCCCCTTTTCAATAAGATAATACCCCAGCTTCAGCATACCCTTGTAACTGTTGCATACCACGTAATTTTCATCGGAGATACACCTGCTTAGAAAGACGTAGGGAATATCCAGCTCGTGCATCAAGACCCTCAGTTCCTCACTTATATCACGGTAAGCGATCAGCACCCCGTCAGTATTGTAGAAATCCTCTTTTTGTATCTTTTCAAAATCCTTGATTGACACAATTTCAATTTTCTTCTTTTCATCCCTGAAGGCCTCGCTTATGGCACTCACCAGTTCAGGTATATTCAGGAAAGGGTTAACAGAAAGTTCTTCCTCTTCCGGCACCACCACCAGTATTTCAAGTTTTGACCTGGTAAGGGGTCTTTTCCGCTTTTGCGGGGTGTAGTTGTATTCTTCCGCAACCTGCAACACCAGTGTTCGTGTATCAGCGGATACACCCGGCTCATTGTTCAACACCCTCGACACCGAGCTTATGGAAACACCACACTTCTTTGCGATGTCTTCAAGTGTTTTGGAAGATCGTGATCTGCCCATTGACTTACACTCAACCCTGAAATAATTTTACTGCATTTTACCTTTCATGCAGGCTTCCCACAGGCCGTATACGTACATGGCGCCAAGTGCCCTGTCATATAACCCATATCCCGGCCGCCCGGATTCACCCCATATCATCCGCCCATGGTCCGGGCGGATCGCCCCGGTAAATCCAGTTTCGACCAGGGCCTTTACCACCCCGTACATATCAACATCCCCGAATTCAGTCGGGTGCC